>NZ_JBFWVN010000007.1:0-73046 GCF_050246715.1 Methylocystis sp. | reverse complement strand
CGGTGGTGACGCGTCCCGGTCCGCCGGCGCTATGGCCCGCCGGCCCTCGATGCACAGGGCCGCGCGCGCCGCCGACGTTGATGGTGGGAAGCGCCTGCTGCGCCTCGGCGGCCGAGGCGACGAACAGGCTGAGCACGGAGAAGGACACTCCTCCGAGGAGAGAAAAACGACGGATCATGACAGTAGCTTCCTGGCGATGCCGACGCGCGGACGCGCCCTTGCAACCCGCGGCCAATTCAAGTTGGACGCGGCGAGGCGGCGCACCGGACGGATTGTCGGCGTGACTAGTTTTCGATGTGTGGTGAAGTGCGCGCAGAGCCAAAAGGATGCGCGTCACGCGCCCATGCGGCGCGCATTAGCCTTTCGGCGTCAGGCGCTCGGCGGCGCGCGCGCGCGATGGCGTCGATCGACGCTCGCGGCTAAGGAGGGAAATTCTCTGAATCCGAAGCTGATCAGCCGATAACTGAATAACGCCGGAGCGCGGTCGGTCCAATCAGTCGTCCAAAGCGGCGGCGGCTCGGAATGTCGACAACACGGCTCACAACCGTGATGTCGGTGAGTTTTCTCCGGATCGCCCAGCCCGGTTCCTTCGGCCGCCGGCAAACGCTGACATGAAGCCGACAGCGTCTGCTGCGGGGACCCCGATGCAGCGCGCGCCAAAACAGCCGTGCCGGCCACGGTCTGTGCGACCATGGCGAGCGCCAGCAGCAGCGCGCGAAGCAGTGGGAGGGGCATGCGCCATTCCTCATGAAAATCCAGCGATCGATCATTTACAATCACTTGCTATATGACAAGACCGAACGTGTCGCACTGCGATAAAAAAGGTTGTCATGTGTCAAAGGTGTCACAGTCGATTCATGGTCGCGCGGCGAACAATCCCATTTCGACCTTTGCCGTTCATGATGCCCCCCGATTGCAGCTCGATCCGGCCTTCGCGCATGCGCAAAAATCCGGCTAAGCGCAGGTAAGTTCAGGCAAGAATAAAATGCCCAGAGACAGGCTCTCCGCGAGATTTTTTCAATCATCCGCAGCTGTTAAGTAACGGACGACAATCGATTTGACTCGCAAGAAAATAGCAGAGACGCTCGTTATTGTCGCTCGAACCGAGCGGCATATTTAGAATGCTTCTACTCGAGGCGGCCGGACGAGGCGTCGCCAAAGACGCACTTCTTGGGCTCTGGAACGGAGGAAAGCTATGCTTCGCAAGGTATCCCTAGTCTTCGCACTGCTCGGCGCTTTAGCGCTGCCATCGGCCGCGCTCGCCGGACATGGCGGCGGACACGGCGGCGGCGGCGGTCATGGCGGCGGCGGACACGGCGGCGGCGGTGGTCATGGCGGCGGACACGGCGGCGGCGGCTGGGGCGGCGGCGGACACGGTGGCGGCGGCTGGGGCGGCGGCGGTCATGGCGGCGGCTGGGGCGGCCACGGCGGCGGTTGGCACCATGGCGGCGGCTGGGGACGAGGCCGCTATTGGGGCGGCCGTTGGTATCCCTATGGCGTCGGTCGGTGCTGGAGATGGACTCCCGCCGGCTGGATTTGGGTTTGCTATTAAGAATGAAATCTAACGCGCCAATCTCCAGATGAGCGCCATGCCTGCGCCGACGAGGAGATTGGGGCTTGGGATGCAAAAAGACGCGGGGCTCCAAAAGCCCCGCGCCAGACGAAAACGGTCCAGCCTTCGTCGGTTATCACGCCCTGTGGTAGGGATGGCCGGACAGAATCGTCATCGCCCGATAGATCTGTTCCGCAGCCAGAATGCGCGCCAGCTGATGCGGCAGCGTCATCGCGCCAAAGGAGAAGACCGCGGTCGCCCGAGCGCGCACGCTCTCATCAAGCCCTTCGGCGCCGCCGATCGCGAACCAAAGCGCCTTACGCCCCTGATCTCTTTCGTCCGCGATAAATTTCGCAAAGGCGGCGCTCGTCGCCGCCTGGCCGCGTTCGTCGAACGCCGCAAGTCGCGACTCGGGCACCAGAGCGGCGAGCAGTTCGGCGCCTTCACGCGACGACCGCTCGGCTGCGGAGGCCGCCTTGCTCTCGTCTATCTCTTTGAGCTCTATGCCTTCGAGCCCCAGTCGCCGAAAAGCGCCGATGCGCTCGGCGTATCGCGAATAGAGTTCTCGCTCCGGACCGGCCTTCAGGCGGCCGACGCAGATCAGGCCCAGTTTCATCCGGCGGCCCAGCAAGAGGGGCAGACTGACAAGCGATCCCAAGGAGACGCTTGGTCCACTCCGTCAAACCAGGCGAATCTCCACCGGACGGTCGCCGCCCCACATCTTTTCGAGATTGTAGAACTGGCGCACTTCGGGGCGGAAGATGTGGACGATGACGTCGCCGGCGTCGATCAGCACCCAGTCGCACTGGGACAGGCCCTCGACGCGCGGCGCAACCACGCCCGCGGCCTTCAGGGCCTTGATCGTCTTGTCGGCGATGGCGCCGACATGCACGGTCGAACGTCCCGTCGCGATGATCATGTCATCGGCGAGGGCGGTCTTGCCGCGCAGATCAATGGAGACGATGTCCTCGGCCTTCGTTTCGTCCAGGCTGGCGAGAACCTTTTGCACGATTGAGCCGGCCAACGGCGCTCCTGCGCCAATTCCCGGCCGGAGCGGCACAGGATCCGCCCCCGGATGAACACCTGTCGACAGCGTTGCAACCCTCATGCTTCGCGGCCCAAAGCCCGCGAGTAGGGCGACCGCACTACAAGGATGGGGCCCTTCCCAAAAAATTGCAATACAAACTGCAGTGTTGCCGAGCGCCAATAAGAAAAAAACCCGGCTCGGGCGCCGGGTTTTTGAAGGCGGTTCGGGCTAATCGAGAGGCGGGAGGAACCTCAAAGCCGGAACATGCGAAGCATAATCGATTTGCGTCGAAAGCGTAGGGCGAATTTGTCGACGCCTCGTTTCCCAAGGCGAAAAGCGGGGAAAACCTGCGAAAATACGGCGCAAACGGCGCGTCGCCGACGCAAAATCTGAACGCGTTAACAAAGAGTTGCGTGGAGACTCAGCCGGCCAGTGGTCTAATTGCAACACATGTCAAAGTTTGTTGCTGAAGCGCTGCTTTTCGCGGGACCCATTATGGCGCAATCATGGAATTAGGACCATGGCGCCGCTGGTGTCCCGTGATTCGAGCGCGGCGTGCACCTTGGCCGCATCGGCCAGCGGAAACCGCGCCGGATCGCCGAGCGACACGAAGCCGCGCTTCGCCGCTTGGACGAGATCGTCCATCATCGCCTCATAATCGCGCCGGCGCGCGATATGGGTGAAGAGCGACGGGCGCGTGGCGTAAAGCGAACCTTTGAGCGCCAGAAGGCCGATGTCGAAAGCGGCGATCGGACCTGACGCCGAGCCGAAGCTGACGAACATGCCGAACGGTGCCAAGCAATCGAGCGAATCGGGAAAGGTCGCGCGCCCGACGCCGTCATAGACGACATCGCACAGCTTGCCTTTGGTCAATTTACGCACCCGTTCGACGAAATTTTCCTCCCGGTAAAGGATCGTGTGTTTGGCGCCCGCCTCTTCCGCGATCTTCGCCTTTTCAGGTGAACCGACGGTGGCGATGACCTTCGCGCCGAGGGCGCTCGCCCATTGGCAGAGGATTTGCCCGACCCCGCCGGCGCCGGCATGGACGAGGACGCGATGACCTTTCTTCACCTTGAAGGTCCGGCGCAGCAGATATTGCGCGGTCAGCCCTTTCAGCATCATCACCGCGCCCTGCTCGTAGCTGAAGCCTTTCGGCAAATGGATCACCGAATCGGCGGCGATGTTGCGCGCCTGCGCATAGCCGCCGAGCGCGCCGACATAAGCCACCCGATCGCCGACTTTGAAAGACTTCGCCTTTTCGCCGACGGCGATCACCTCGCCGGCGCCCTCATGTCCGGGGATGAAGGGATAATCCGCCGGATAGGCGCCGGAGCGGCGATAAATGTCGATGAAATTGACGCCAATGGCGCGATGCCGGATTTGCACTTCGTCGTCGGCCGGCGCCGGCAGATCGACGTCCTCCATGAGAAGAACCTCCGGCCCGCCCGGCTGATGCACGCGAATCGCTTTAACCATCGACCTCTCCTTTCGCGATCGCGCCGCCCTGACGAAAAAGCGGCAAAACCAGAAAATAGCATCCCGTCGCAACCAACGCCGCCTTTACGGCGAACGAAGAGGCCGCAAGGTCCTGCATCACCGCCGCGATCGCCGCCGCCGCCCAGATGGCGGTGACGACGATGGTCACGGGACGCAAGCGCGTCACGCGCAACGGATGAATGAAGACGACCGGCGCGAACATGAGCGCGGTCGCCGCCAAAGCCACCGCAAGGCTCGCATTGGCCGGCGGCCGCAAGACGAGAAGATAGAAAACGACGACATTCCAGAGCGCCGGGAATCCGCGAAACCAGTAATCTGAGGTTTTCATTCGCCGATCTGCGAAATAGAGCGCCGAAAAGGCGCCGACTAAGGCGCAAACGGCGCCGGCGAAGGCCGGCTCGATCACGCCCGAACGCCACAGCGCCAAAAGCGGCGTGACCACATAATTGAGAAAATCGACGACCAGGTCGAGCGCGACGCCGTCGATGAAAGGCGCCGTCTCAGTCACCTTGAGACGCCGCGCCAGCGTCCCGTCGACGGCGTCGACGATGAGCGCGACGCCCAGCAAGGCGAACATGGAGGCGAAGCGCCCTTCCGTCGCAAGGAACAGCGCAATCATGCCGAGCGCCGCGCCGCTCGCTGTGAAGAGATGGACGGAAAGGCCGATGAGCCGGGAAGAGGTCACGTGGGGCGCGGGCGAGAAGTGAAGACGCGGGACGCAAGACTACACCGCCGCGCGCCGCGGACCAAAGCCGGCTTGCCAAAGCCGCCTTGCCAAAGCCGCCTTGCCAAAGTCGCCTCGCCAAAGTCGCCTCGCCAAAGCCGCCTTGCTCGCGCTTCGAAACGTCTGACGCTATAACAGGCGGAAGGAGACTGGCTGACATGGAAATGGCGCAAGAAAACCGCCCATCGGAAATTCTCGTCGCCGGCGCCGGGGCGACGGGTCTCGCCGCGGCGCTCGCTTTCGCGCGCGCTGGATTCAAAACCACGCTCGCCGGAAGAATTCCGCCGCCGCTGCCGGGACGCACCGTCGCGCTGTTTGAAAGCTCCGTCCGTTTCCTCGACGCGCTCGGCGCTTTGGAGCGCGTCAAGGCGCAGGGCTGCGCGGTCGAGGCGATCCATATGATCGACGACACCGACCAGTTTCTGCCGGTGCCGGAACTTAGCCTGCGCGCCCGCGAGGTCGGCCTGCCGGCGCTCGGCGTCAATGTGTCGAACGACGACCTCGTCGCGATCCTGCTCGATCTCTGTCGCGGTCGGCCTGAAGTCGAAATCATCGACGCCGATATTGCGGATTACGAATTCAACAGCGACGGCGCCGTCGCCGTTCTGGCCGACGGGCGACGCTTGAAGGCGGATTTCATCGTCGCGGCGGATGGCCGCAACAGCCGCGCCCGCGCCGTCGCCGGCATTGACGTGAGGGAATGGACCTATCCGCAGATCGCGCTCACCATGCTTCTGCGCCACGAGTTTCCTCACGAAAATGTCTCGACGGAATATCATACGCGCTCGGGACCCTTCACGCTGGTGCCCCTGCCCCCGCGCGAGGACGCGCCCAACCGGTCGAGCCTCGTCTGGCTGATGAGCGTCGCCGACGCGCGACGCCGACTCGCCAAGCCGCGCGAAGAGCTCGAATATGAAATCGAGGATTACGCCAAGTCGGAACTCGGCGCGATGCGCATCGAAGGCGACGTCGGACAGTTCCGAATGGGCGGCATGCAGGTATCGAAACATGCGACGGGGAGACTCGCGCTGGTCGGCGAGACCTGTCATATCTTTCCGCCGATCGGCGCGCAGGGATTGAATTTAAGCCTGCGCGACGTGGCCGACCTCGAGGATTGCCTCGCCAGCGTCGATCTAAAGAATCCGCGCGAATTGTTGCGCGCGCTGGCGCGTTACGACCGACACCGGCGCGCCGACATCGGCTTTAGAACGCATGGCGTCGATCTGCTCAACCGATCGCTGATCATTCCCTATCTGCCGGTTGATTTGCTGCGCGGCGCCGGCTTCATCGCCATGGCGGCGCTCGGCCCGTTGCGACGCGCCGTCATTCGCGAGGGCGTGTTGCCGCATCTCGTGCTGCCGCGGCTGATGCGTCGCCCGGCGCAGAAACATGAAATCGCCGGCGCCCCGCAAGGGCGCGCCGGCTGGCGATCTTGAGTCAGCGCGCGACAGGCGCCAGCGAAAAACGCGGCGCTATTTCGCGGCGATTTCGATCTTCTTTTCTTCCTTCCTCGCTTCGGCCGTCTTGGGCAGCGTGATTTTCAGCACGCCCTTTTCGAAGTCCGCCGTGATTTTGTCCGCGTCGACGCCTTCGGGAACCCTAAAAGCGCGCCGGAAGGAGCCGTAGCGACGCTCCGAACAATAATAGCCTTCCTTCTTCTCTTCCTTTTCTTCGCTCTTCTCGCCGGAAATCGAAATCACGCCATTCGAGAGCTTCACGTCGACGCTTTTTTCGTCAAGGCCGGGAAGTTCGGCGGTGATCTCATATCCGCCGTTCTTCTCGACGAAATCGACCGGCGGGCTCGCCGACCACTGCGACATCATCCGGTCAAACGGCTGAAAGTCGGTGAGGCTTCGGCGCGACGGAAATTCGTCAAACAGGCGATCGAACTGACGCCGGAAGGATTCGAAAGGATGCCAATCGAAAATGCCGGGGGGTTGAACAGATTCCTTTGACGTTGGCAGCTTGCTTTCTTCGGCCATGCTGATCTCCCTCGTGATCGGACGATCGCCGGGCAGCCGCAGTTCAGCAACGATAGAGCCGACGATCGGTATGGAAACGTTAGTGAAGTGGAGCGTCAGCGATGTGACTTCAAGTTGCGCCTTTGCGCCAATTTGTCGCGATCAAGTTCGTCGAATTCTTCAAGCGACAACAGGCTGGCGTCGCCGCCCGATGACGCGGTGTTGATCGTCAGCGTGGTCTCATGAAGGAATCGCAATAGATAATCCGGCCCGCCCGCCTTGGGTCCGGCGCCGCTCAAGCCGAACCCGCCGAAAGGCTGACTGCCGACGACGGCGCCGATCATGTTCCGATTGACGTAGATATTGCCGGCCGGCGCTTCGCGCGACAGCGCGCGAATGCGTTGTTCGATGCGCGTATGCATGCCGAACGTTAGTCCATATCCGCCGGCTTCGATCTCGGCGAGCGTTTGCGACAGGCGTCCCGACCGCCAGGTCGCGACATGCAGCACGGGTCCGAAAATTTCCTCCTGTAAGTCTTTGATCCGATCGGTCCTGACGATATGCGGCGCAACAAAAATTCCCGTCGCTGGCGCGGCGCCGGCATAGAGGATTCGCCCGGCTGCGCTTTGACGCGCCAGATATTCGTCGAGCTTCGCCTTCGCTTCATTATCGATGACTGGACCGATGTGAGTCCCGATCACGCGCGGATCGCCAACGCGCAACTCGCGCGCGGCGCCGATGAGCGTCTTAAGACAGCCTGGCGCGATCTCCTCTTGCAGGCACAAGAGCCGCAAGGCCGAGCACCGCTGGCCGGCCGACCGGAAGGCGGAAGTCAGCACGTCGTCGACGACCTGTTCGATCAGCGCCGTCGAATCGACGATCATCGCATTGATCCCGCCGGTTTCGGCGATGAGCGGCGCAATCGCGCCGTCGCGCTCGGCAAGCATGCGGTTGATGCGATGCGCGACCTCGACCGAGCCGGTGAAAACGACGCCCGCCGTCAGCGGATCGGCGACAAGCGCGGCGCCGATCGCGCCCTCGCCGGGAACGAATTGCAACGCATCTTTCGAAACGCCCGCCTCGCGAAGAATGTCGATCGCCATAGAGGCGACGAGCGGCGTCTGCTCGGCGGGCTTGGCGACGACGGAATTTCCCGCAACCAGCGCCGCGGCGATCTGGCCGATGAATATCGCCAGCGGAAAATTCCAAGGCGAGATGCAAACAAAGACGCCGCGTCCATGGCGACGCAGAACATTGGCTTCGCCTGTCGGGCCCGGGAGCGGCGTGTCGGCGCAGACGATCCGCGCCTGGGCGGCGTAATAGCGGCAAAGATCGGCCGCCTCGCGGACTTCGGCGAGCGCGTCGTCGAGAGTCTTGCCCGCTTCGCTTTGCAGAAGCGCAATCAGCGGGCCGCGCCGCGCTTCAATGAGATCGGCCGCGCGTTCGATCATTCTCGCGCGAGTTTCGAATGGCGTGCGCGCCCAATCCGGAATGGCGCGGGCGGCGGCGGACATCGCGGCATGCGCGGCAGCTTCGTCGGCTTCGATCACATTACCGACGACGGCGCCGTCGATTGGCGACAGAATTTCGCGCGCAGCGATTCGCGTCTCAACGCTCGGGCGTGCGCGAGGCGATGGAAAAACCGCGTGCGTTTCATCGATCAGCGTGGAAAGCGCGGTCCGATCGCCGAATTCCACGCCTTTGGAATTGGCGCGGAGCGGAAAATAGATGTCGCTTGGCAACGTCAGTCGCGGGTGGCGCGCGCGCTCCGGCGCACCGAGCGATTTGTATGGGTCAGCGACGAGCGCGCTTTCCGGCGTATCGGGATCGGCGGCGCGCGCGACGAAAGAGGAATTGGCGCCATTCTCGATCAAGCGCCGCACGAGATAGGCGAGCAGATCGCGGTGCGGACCGACGGGCGCATAGACGCGCACCGCGGCGTCGCTGATCTCCGCGAGCGACTCATACAGCTGTTCGCCCATGCCGTGCAGACGCTGAAACTCGAAGTCGCGCCGCTCGCCCGCCATGGTCAGAACGGAGGCGACGCTGCGGGCGTTATGGGTGGCGAATTGCGGGAAAAGACGCGGCTTCGCGAAGAGCCGCGCCGCACAGGCGTCGAAATTGAGATCACTCATCGCCTTGCGGGTGAACACCGGATAGTCGGCAAGGCCACGCTCCTGCGCCCGCTTGATCTCGCTGTCCCAATAGGCGCCCTTGACGAGCCGAACCATCAACCGCCGATGGTAAGCGTCCGCGAGCGACGCGGCATAGTCGATCACCGCCGATGCGCGCTTCTGATATGCCTGCACGGCGAGGCCGAAGCCCTCCCAGCCCGAAAGAGAGGCGTCTTCGATAACGCGCGCCACGACATCAAGCGACAGTTCGAGGCGATCCGCCTCCTCAGCGTCGATGGTGAAAGCGAGGTCGCGGTCCTTGGCGAGACGCGCCAGCTCGAGAACACGGGACGGCAATTCTCGCAATACGCGATCGCGCGAAATCGCCTCATAGCGCGGATGCAGCCCCGACAGCTTGATCGAAATGCCAGGGCGCGCCGGCGGCGGCGCGGTCCCGGCCGAGTCGCCGATGGCGCGGATGGCGTGGGCGTAGGCCGTAAAATAACGCTCGGCGTCTTGCGCGGTCCGCGCTCCTTCGCCGAGCATGTCATAGGAAAAGCGTTCGCGCCGTCCATGCGCGCGTCCAATCGCCGCTTCGATGGTTTCGCCAAAGACGAAATGGGCGCCCATCAGCCGCATCGCCTGGCGGGACGCAGTCCGCAGCGCCGGCGCGCCGAGCCGGCGCGCGAGATCGGCGACAAGCCCGCGCGCTTCGGTCACGTCGACGATGCGCGCCGAAATCCCCAGCGCGAAAGCGCAGGCCTGGACGAGCAGCGCATCGCTCAATGACTCATGATGAGAAAAATCGCCTTCAACGAGCTTGTCGGCGAGGAGTTGATCGGCCGTGGCGTCGTCGGGCACGCGCAGCAGCGCCTCGGCGAGCGCCATCACCGCGAGACCCTCATGCGACGAGAGCGAGAACTCGTGGAGAAAGTCTTCGACGCCGCCGAAAAGATCGCGCCTGGCGCGAATGCCGCGCACGAGCGTCAACGCAGTTTCTTCTGTGGCGTGTCGCGTCGCGGCGTCCGGGCGCGACTTCAGGAAAGCCTCAGCGAAGCTCTCGTCGGGAGGCGCGTAAGGCGCCGCAAAGGGCGCCGGCCGATCGTCCATTCGATTCATTCGTCATGGATAGACGGCGCCCGAACGCCTCGATCAGATCTTGTCGCCTTCCGATCCCGGCCGGGCGCAGCGCCATTTGGTGACGGTCAGTTGCGGGTGTTCGCCGCACCACTGAGCGATATAAGGCATCGCCTGCATCATGCAATTGTTGGTCGAGCCCGTGGCGGATTCGAGAACGATTTTGCGTTCGTCGCAGGCGGCGGGCTGCGCCAGCGTACAGACGGTAAGGATGAGTTCGACGAAATTCATCGCGATCTCCTTGCTAAGCGCCCGCTCGGCGGACGTTTGCTTCTAGCAAGGGTAATGCCGGTCAGTCGGGCGTCAATATCTCGCCCTTGCCATAGACCGCCGTGTCGCCGCCATAGCGGCGCAGCTTCTGCGACAGGAGATCGGCCACCGCGGCGCTGTGGTCGCGCAGGCTGCGGGCGAAAAGCCGCGCGAACGTCAGTTCATGCGCGCCGCAATCGACATAGGTGGAACCGAAGCAGCCGCCGTGCGCGAGCGCGATCGAGCCGCGCTTGTTGAGATAGCCGATCCGGCCCTTGGCCTCGCCCAGGCAGATTATGGTGCCGGCGATGACGCGGGCGCCCAGATCTTCGCCGGCGTCGCCCTCGATGACGATAATGCCGCGACGCAGCCGGTCGCCGGCGCGTTCGCCAGCCTTGCCGCGCACGATAATCCGGCCTCCGGCCATCCCGGCGAGTTCGCCGGCGAGCGGCCCGGCGAGAAAGTCGCCGGCGTCGCCCTTGATCTCCAAATCGGCGCCGAGATTGCCGGACGCCGCATGCGGTCCAGCGCTTCCGGCGACAGTAATCGAGCCGCCCTTGGCGAGACGGCCGCATTGCGCGCCGACATCGCCTTCGACATGGATCGCGAAGCCGGGCAACAGTTTCGCGCCGAGAAGATCGAAGCGCGACGAGCCGCCCTCATAGCGAAGATTCTTCAGATCGCCTTCTGAAATCTTGAAGAGGTCGCCGACTTTCGTCGAAATGCGCGTCACGCCGAGTTCGATCTCTTCGATCTGCGCGATGGATTTGCCGGCGAGACGATCGGGCGTCAACGGGGCAAGATCGACGCGCTGCGGCGGCTCCTGGCGAAGCGTGAAGGTAAAGGGCTTCACGGCAGCAAATCCTTCAGATGATAATGGAACGGGCCGAGCTTGCCGCCGTAATTACCGGCGCCGACGCGCTTGGCGCCCTGCTCCGGCCCCATCTCGATGATGGCGCGCAGCCCCGCGCGCATCGCCTCGCTCACGGCGTTGTCGGTCAGCCCGTCGATGACGATTTCGAGCACGCAGCCGATATCTTCGTCGAGCGCGCTCTTCGTCACCCCGCGCAAGGTCGGACAGTACGCGTCATTGGTCGAGGCGCTCATGCCCTTATATTGCGAGCCGACCTTGGAGCCCGAGCGCACGATGCCGCCAGGGAATGGCGCGATCGCGTCGGCGACGCCGTCGATCGCCGAGACGGCGGCCTCGGTCGCGCGCATGGTCTTGTCCCAGTCGGCGCCCATGATCAAAAGATTGCCGCCGCCGACGGATTTCTTCGTCAGCCCGACCTTGCCCTCGCAGAAGAATTCGCCGTCCATCACCGGCACGCGCCAGTAGCGCCTTCCGTCGACGACCTTGGACATCTGCCATTTGTCGCCGAACTGGCGCACCGCGTCGCCGACCTTGATTTCGAATTCGCCGACGACCGTCGAATAGACCGCCGAGCCGGGACAGGTCAGCACGCATTGGCCAAGTCGATTGACGAGCTGCTTCTCGGCGTCCTTCGACGACATCGCGAAGAGCAGCGCCCGCACGCCTGGGCGCCCGTCCGGCGTTTCCTCAGGCGGCACTTCGCGATCGATGCCGGCCTCGCAGCCGCAGCCGATGACGGACGTGGCGAAGCCCGTCATCGTCAGCCCCGCTTGCCGCGCCCATTTGGCGTTCGGCGCGGTGATCAGAATGCCCGTCCCGCTCATCGGGAAGGCTTCGGCGAAATTGTCGTCGATCCTTACGCCGTTGCGAATTATATCCGGCATGGAACCTCCGCGAAGGCGTCCTTATGCGGCAGCGCGGCGTCGGGCACGTCGAAAATGCTGCGCGGCAGGCCGTAAAGATCGTCGTAATAGGTATCGAGGCGCTTTGTAATCTGTTGATCGTAGCGCGGGCGAATATGCAGCGTTTTGCCGCGCGTATAATGCGAGACTTCGCCGTCCCGCACGACGAGATGGCCGTCCTTGAACACGAGGGCCGCGCGGCGGAACATGCCGGCGACGTCGCGTCCGGGCTTATAAACCGCGATATCGGCGACGGCGCCGGCGCCAAGCCGTCCGCGATCTTCGAATCCAAAGAGCTTCGCCGCGCCGGAGCGGCTCATCTGAGCGATTTCGTAAAGCGTATATTCGCGCGAGAGCGACGGCAGCGTGGTGTGCTCCAGAACCTCGGCCGGCAGGCGCGAAAGATACTCCGCGCGAAGATCCGCGCTCATCAGCAGCGCGAACAATTCTGGATAGGTGGTAAACGGACCGCCGTTGGGATGGTCGGTGGTGAAGAACACCTGCTCGGGATTTTCAATCAGCAGGAAGAGCTCCAGCCCCGCGGCCCATTGAATGGCGTTATAGTAGTTCGAAATCTTGTAGACGTATGGAACGATGCCGCCGCCATTGGCGTCGCCGTCGAAGATCGCGCCCTTTTTCGGGATCGCGCCGGGCAGGCTGTTGAACTGTTTCAGAACGTCCGACGAAATCGTCACCGTGTCCGAGAACATCACCTGACCGACGTCGACGCTGACATTGGGATTCGCGTTGATCTTCTCGGCGAAGAGCGCGCCGGCCGACGAGAAGCCGTTCTTGCCTTCCTTGCCATAGGCGTAGAACTGCACATGGGCGAGATGGAGCGGCAGGCCCTGCGCGGCGTCGATGGTCGCGAGCGCCGTATCGATATTCCCGGCGATCCCGAGATTGTTCATATGGAGATGCAGAGGATGGGCGATGCCCACCGCCTGGGTCGCCTTCTGCAGCGATTGGAAAATCTGGCGCGACGTCAGCCCGTAAAAGGGCACGACATCGTCAAGCCCGAAGGCGCGCATGTTCTCCTTGAAGGCGTCGACGCCGCCGGGATTGATGCACTTTAATCCGAGCGAACGGGTGTTCTCGACGGTCTGCGCGACATAATCGTTTATCGCGCCGTCCTTCTCGCCGTCGCGCAGCATGCCGAGCAGAAAGTCGTCATTGCCGAGCACGGTGAGCGCGCCCTTGTCGATGATCGGCACATCGTTGAATTCGAGATGGGTCTGCAAGGCGTGATGCGGCGCCATCGCCGGCTCGACGACGGTGGTGAAGCCCATCTGCGCATAGATACGCCCGATCTCATAGCTCGACCATTTGGCGGTCGACAGCGGCGTGCCGGCGAGCCGCGCGCGAATCGCGCGATGCAGTTCGGGCAGCAGCAGCCGCGCCGTGTTCACATTGCCGCCGGCGATGTGCGAATGAATGTCGATCGCGCCGGCCATGACGATATGGCCTGAGACGTCGATCTCCTGATCGGCGCTGCGGCCTTCGGGACGCTCGACGATGCGGCCGTTTTCGAACCAGACGTCGCCGATCGAATCCTGGCCGGTCGCCGGATCGACGATATGGCCGCCGCGCAAAACTGTCAGCGCCATGCGCCCTCCGAAACTTCCGCCATGATGGCGCCGATCGCCTCTGCGACGCTCGGCGCGTTGGTCAGCGAGCTTGCTTTACGCAGCGTCATGCCGCCGGTTTCCTGGCTCATCAGCACCGAATCATGGGTGACGCCGGGCTGACCGACCTCGATGAAAAGCCCCCGCGACGGCGCCGCCGAGGCCGGCACCAGCGTGATGAGCGGAATGTCGGCGCGGGACCAGGCCGGCTGCTCGCCGTCGAAAGCCGAAATCCACAGCGCCGCATCGGCCTCGCCGCTGTCGACGAGCCGCGTCGCTTCAAATCGCCATGGGTCATGCTCCGGATAACCGCGGCCAAAGCCGGTGCGCGGCGGAAAGCCGGTCATCCAGCCGGCAGCCTGCGTCACGCCGGAAGCGCCGCTGCGGGCACCGATATGAACGCCGGTGAAGCGCGTCGTGGCGTTCAGCTCGATCACCAGTCCCTGCATCATCTCGATCGCCAGCGGATCGAGCGTGGACGCCGACCAGACGAACACGCCAAAGCGCGCATTCTTGAGCGTCTCGACGAGGCCGTCGATGAGCGTGACTTTTTCGGGATCGAGCGTGACCGGCCGTCCGCCGAATCGGGCGCGCCATGCCGCGAGCACGCCGCAAAGCTCTTGCGCTGAAGCCGGGATGATCTTAGCGCCGGGAACGGCGCTCGCTTCGCCGCCTTCCGGCCCGACCCAGATCACCTTGCGAGGCTGCTGCGCCTGCGCGCCACGACGTGGCGTCTGATCAAGCGCGAGACGCTCCAGCATGCCGGGCCAGGCCTGCGTCAGGCCGGGGCCGATGAGCACAACGCAATCGCTGCGTATGCGCGCCTCATTCGCCGTCGTCGTGAACATGCCGAAGGTGCGTTTGACGTCGATGTCGGCCAGCGTCTCGCGCGACGCCAGATGGTCGAAGGCGCCCTTCAGCCGCTCGGCCAGAAGGATCGCGGCGCGCGCGCCGGCGATGTCGGCGCCGAGGCCGGCGATGAGCGGAAACGCCGCGCCATTGAGAATTTTAGCGGCATGCCGATAGGCGTCGTCAAGCGCTATCGCCTTGCCGTCGAGCGTCGCTGTCCCCATCCCTACCCCGATTTGCGACCTGCCCCGGCCACGCTAAAAATCGTGTCGGCCAATTGAGCGCTATCCATTTGTTTTTTAGCGCCTACTCGCCGAGCCGGGCGGCTCCTCCCGCGTTTCGCTATGCCTAGCAGCCGTCACGTCGCCTGTCGAGACGTTCGACCGCGTCATTTGCATCAGCGGGCGCGACGGCAGTTTTTGCCGGGGCTGCTGAAGAAATCCATTGTGCGCCGCATCCCATTTGCGCGGCGACGGCGATCATGTTAAATGCTGCGCCGAGCTTAAACCTGCGGGCGCACACCAACATAAGCAGGACAGAGCCAAAGAGAGTCCCAAACGGAGGAAAAAATGGCCTGGACGACCCCCGTGATTGTCGAAGTTTGCGTCGGCATGGAAATCACCAGCTACGAGTCCGCCGAAATCTAAAAGTCGGCGCGGTCTTCGCCCCGGCGAAGACGCCAAAGAATTCCCGAATCGAGCCGGCAGGAAGAGCGCTGCGCAAAGCGGTTGTGCTTTTCGAATTGCCGGCTCGAATCGTTTTTACGGCGATACGGCGGCGCGGCTGGCCGCCAGCGGGAGGCCTCAAAATGCGTCATTCTTCTTTTTTCATCATTAGCGCCCTCATCTTTCTCGCCGCGACGACCGCCAGAGCGGAAAGTCCGAACGCCAAGACGCTCCTCGCCGACGCGAAGCAGAATTTCCAGCCGATCGCCGTCCCCTTCCCCGTTAATGATTCCGTAGCGGCCGCGCGCGTCGAGCTTGGTCGACGGCTGTTTTTCGAGAATCGCGTGTCGATGGACGGCAATGTCAGTTGCGCCCATTGCCATCCGCCGGAGAATCAGGCGAGCGACGGATTGCCAAAGGCGATCGGCGTTTTCGGCAAGGAGAATCCGCGCAACGCGCCTTCGGTATTTAACGCCGCGCTGAATTTCAAGCAGCATTGGCGCGGCGAGCGCGAGTCGCTCGAAGACCAGGCGGAAAAATCGCTGCTCGGCGCCGCAAGCTTCGGCAATCCCGATCAAGCGACGGCGATGAGCAAGCTCAAGGCGATTCCCGCCTATGCCGACGCCTTCGCCAAGGCGTTCCCCGGCGAGAAAGACCCGATCAATTCGAAGAATTGGGGCATAGCGGTCGGCGCCTTCGAGCGCACCTTGCTGACGCCGTCCAAATTCGACGCATTCCTCGCCGGCGACGTTTCGGCGCTGTCGAAACAGCAGCAAGCGGGCCTGCGCAAATTCATCGATTTCGGCTGCGCCTCCTGCCACAACGGCCCGGGCGTCGGCGGCAATTCCTTCCAGAAATTTGGAGTGGCCAACGATTATTGGAAGGAAACCGGCGTCGCGACGCCGGACAAAGGCCGCGCCGACGTCACCAAGAACGACGCCGACCTTTACGTTTTCAAGGTCGCGAGCCTCCGCAATGTCGCGAAAACGGTGCCCTATTTTCATGACGGGTCGGTCGACGATCTGACCAAAGCCGTCAAAATCATGGGCAAGACGCAGCTCGGAAAGGATCTGTCGGACAAGGACGCGGCCGACATCGTCGCCTTTCTCGGCGCGCTGGCCGGTCCCGTGCCGGCGAATTATTCGCCGCTCGAGCCTTTCCCCGACGCAGAGGGAAAGTAGGCCGCGTCCCTCTCCCGCTTACGGGAGAGGTTGGCCCCGCGAAGCAGGGTTGGACGTCCGTATAAGTCGGACGGAGCGCCAGTTTCATGTTATCATTATATTAAAAGTGAAGAATTTTTCTCCAACAGCGGGAACGACACTTGCTGGAAACCGTTTCAGTCGTAATGGTTCGCCGAACACAGAATCAGGGGGAGAATCAATGGCTGAGCGCAAGTCGGCTTTGAACCGAGCGCCTCAACGCCCAACACTTGAACGTCTTCTGGCAGAGGCAAAAACGGTTCATGTCACGGAAGCCATGCTTCGTGAACAGCGAGCAAGCTTTGTGTATGGAAATGCCCCAAAGGGGTCGCGTATTACTAAAGCGTCGGCGATCGGCGCGGTCGATCGCGTTCGTCTGAAGGCCGAAGCCGAATAGGGCGTGGGTGGGTCATCCCGCCTCGTCCACGAAAGGCTTTAAATATGTTCGTATTAGAGCAAGAAGACCAAGAATTATACGACAGAATACAAGAACAAAAGCTGAATAGGCAATATGAGTTATTAATTAACTGCATCGAAATAGGGCTAATGAAAGGGCCTGTTGCGTTTGATAAATACATGCTGTGGGCGCTAAACCACGTGGCCGTAGCTAATATCTCTCAGTTTGGAGGAAGATTTAGGAACGAACCGATTTACGTAGGAGAGCATAAGCCGCCGCATTTTAAGGATGTATCAGATTGGATGGATCGGTTCATTTCAACTGTGCAGGAAAATTGGTTCATCTGGACAGCTACTGAGTTGGCTGCATATGGGCTTTGGCGGCTGAATTGGATTCATCCGTTTATTGAGGGGAACGGCCGCACAGCGCGAGCGGTTTGCTATTATCTCCTTTGCGCTCGATCCGAAAAGCTATTACCAGGCCGCAAGATCGTTCCCGAGCGCATCAAAGAAGACAGGGCCGGCTACGAGGACGCATTAAAACATGCCGATCGCGCATGGGACGATGGGCACCTCGACTTTACCAAAATGGAAGAATACCTCGCCGCACTTCTTCAGGCCCAACTTGAAGACGACGGGTTGCCTTATGAAGGCGCATCATCCGTCTAAAATTTCAAACTGATTTGCTATCCGGGAGACGGCCCTCATCCGTCATCACTTCATGACGACACCTTCTCCCGCAAGCGGGAGAAGGATCGTATCCCTCATGTCAGCTTCTGTTCGAGCGCGATGCGCATCAGCTCCATCGGCGTGCGGGCGCCGAGCTTTCGTTTCATGATCGAGCAGCTGTTGGCGATCGTCTTGTAGGAGACTTGCGTCGCGTCGGCGATTTCCGCCATGCCTAGCCCGCGTCCGAGCATCCGCAAAATCTCCAATTCTCGCGCGGTCAGCGCCGAAAGCGGACTGGCGGCCACGCCGCTCTTTTCGAAGGCGAGTCGGTTGGCGATTTTGGGCATTAGAAAAACGCCGCCCTTGGCGACTTCGCGCACCGCCGTCAGCAAGAGATAGGGGTCGTCGTTCTTCGTCACATAGGCCTTGGCGCCCATCTGAATCGCCCGCGCCGCGAAGATCGGATCGTCGTTCATGCTGAAAATGACGATGCGCGCGCCTGGATCGGATTCCAGAATCCGCCGCGTCAGTTCGAAGCCCGAAACGCCCGGCAGGCCGATGTCGACGACCGTCACATCGGGCTTTTCCGCCGTGAAGACGGCAAGTCCCGTCTCCGCGTCGCGCGCGTCGACGACGTCGATGTCGCCCTCGCCGACGAGCATCGCCGCGCAGCCGGAAACGATGATCGGATGGTCGTCAACGATGAGAACGCGCATATTCGAATTGGCTCCACGAACCCTGGTCTGCTGAACCGGCGGCAAGACATTGACGGCATTGGGACCTTTCGTAAAGTCGCGCGCTTCTCTAGAAAAATGACCCATGCTTCGAAGGCTCTCGCTTCGCCTTCGCCTCTCGCTGCTGCTCGGCGCCGTGCTCGCGCTGGGATTGGCGCTCGGCGTCGGCCTGCTCCTCTTGCACGCCGGCGCGCGGGTTCGCGCCGAGGTCGACGGCGCGACGCGACTGGCGCGCGATCTGGTCGAAGCGACATTGCCGCGACTCGACGCCGCGCCAGATCCGCAGGCCGAGATTGCGCGACTTCTCGCCGACGTGCGACGGCTGCGCCATATACGCGTCGCGCTCGCCGGAGAGGAAACGCCCGCGAAGGGAGATGTCGATCGCGCGCCGCAATGGTTCGCGCGGCTCGTGCTGCCGAACGCCGCCGTGACGCGCATCGAAACCGGCCATGGCTTGATCCTGATCTCTCCCAATCCCGCGGATGAGATCGCCGAGATTTGGCAGGAGATCGTCTGGCTTGCGATCGGCGGCGCTGGAATCGCGGTCGCCGCCTTCGGACTTGTCTCGCTCGCCGTATCGCGAACGCTGCGCCCCGTCGCGACTCTCGCCGATGGCCTGCAGCGTCTGGAGCGCGGCGAACATTCGGTGCGTGTTCCCGCCGACGGCTCGCCGGAATTCATCATCATCGCGGAGCGGATCAACGCGCTGGCCGCGACGCTGCAACAGCTCGACGATGAAAATCGCCGGCTCGTGCGGCGCATGATCCAGGTGCAGGACGAAGAGCGCAAGGACATCGCGCGCGATTTGCATGATGAGATCGGTCCCTTCCTGTTCACTATCCGCGCTGGAGTCGGCGCGCTGGCGCGCCGCGCCGCCGCTCCAGGCGCCGAGCCGGCGCGTCTAGCCGAAGATTGCGCGCGCATCGATGCGCAGATCGCCGCTTTGCAGCAGGTCAACCGGCGCATTCTCGGGCGGTTGCGGCCCGCCGCTCTCGAAGAGATGGGACTCGCCGACGCCTTGCAGGCGCTGGCGCAGGGCTGGCGCGAGGCGAACCCCGGCGTCGCCATCGCGCTTTCGCTCGACGGCGCTTCCGGCGAGCTCGAAGAGGGAATCGCGCTTACCGCCTATCGCATCGTGCAGGAAGGCCTTGCCAATGCGCTGCGGCATTCGGGCGCCGATCACGTCGATGTGAGCGTCACGCGCGCCAACAGCTCCAAGGGCGCCAAGGGCGCCTTGCATATCGTCGTGCGCGACAATGGGTCCGGCTTCGACGCGACGCGCGATCCTTCGTCGAGGGGCGGACTCGGGTTACGCGGCATGAGTGAAAGAGTCGGCGCGCTTGGCGGCGCGCTCGCGCTGACGAATGACCCGCAAGGCGGCGCGCGGCTTACCGCGTCGCTGCCGCTGCGCAGTGGCGCCACGAAGGAGCGTTAAGCCGTAATCCAGGCGCGCGCCGCATCGGCTTGCGACCCTGGAAACAGCTTCATTTCGCCGGGCGTGATGAAGCTGAAAAGCTGCATCGTGTGTTTGATCCAATCGACGTCAGTGACAAGCGCGATTCGCTCCCAGCGGGAAAGATGTCCCATTCCGACCTTAAAATCCTCGAACATTGCGCCGGGATCGATTCCCAAGAAATCGGGCGCAATCTCATAATAGATCCTGACCTTCTCATGTTTCTTGAGCGCATCCTCGACCGCGGGAACGAGGACAGAGTCATAATCCGCCTTGGTCACGCGCCCACTGCAGAGAATTGCAACAACATTCTCGGGGAAGTTCGGCAGCTGCTCGATCACCGGCATTCTCCTCAACTGTAAGCGGCGGGCGAGCGTGAAAAGCTTGCCGCCATGCATCAACTCTGAGCTGGACGGCCCAAACCTTAACTTGGGCGAACATCCTGTCCGGAAAAGCGACGCAGTAATCTTTGTCGCCCAAGGCCACGTCATTGGCCTTTCGGATTGGACTGCATCTCGGTCGCACGCCCCCTATATGGGGTTGCGGCGCCTGATCGTACGCCCAGGGAGGCCGCGCGTGTATTCGCATCAGCTTCATTATCTTCCGCTGCCGCCAATCGTCTACGCGGCCCTGCTCGGCGCGCTGGTGGCGCTCTTTGTGCTGATACAAATCGGCGTGCTCAGCTACGCCTACGGCCGCATCGGCCTGAGCTCCACATCTGCGACGCTCTTGTTGCTCGCTTCGCTACTCGGCGGCTACGTCAACATACCGATCGCGCATTTCGCTAGCGAGCGCGTCGTGCCACAGGAAGTGATCGACTTTTTCGGAAGGCGCTATGTCGTTCCCATGGTCGTCGACTGGCCGGGCATGATACTGGCGGTCAATGTCGGCGGCGCCGTGATTCCGTTTTTCCTGTCGCTCTTTCTGCTCGCCCGCAATCGAATCTGGATTGTCGGCGCCGTGGCGACGGCGATCGTCGCTCTGGTCGTCCATCTCCTGGCGCGGATCGTGCCGGGCGTCGGCATCAGCGTTCCGATCGTGGCGCCTCCGCTGCTCTCGGCGGGTCTGGCGCTCTTGCTGTCGCGCGACCATGCCGCGCCGGTCGCCTATGTCAGCGGCAGCCTGGGCACGCTCATCGGCGCCGATCTGCTCAATCTCGACAAGATGCGAGAGATCGGAACGCCTATCGCCTCGCTTGGCGGCGCGGGAACCTTCGACGGCATATTTGTCACGGGAATACTTGCCGTGCTAATCGCCAGCCTGCCGCTACGCCGGAAACCTTCCAATATATCACACGCGCCGCAGTAATTCGGCCCTAGCCGGTTCGACGCGGCCCGCGCTATATTGGTCCGATCGGCTTATTAAGGGGAGTCGTAAATGAACAAGGCATTGCTGCTCGGCGCGCTGGCGCTCGCCGGCGTCATGGCGCCGCCGGCCACGTCCGCGCTCGCGAAGGCGACCGGCCCTGCCGCCGCGCTCGACGCCGACAATAACGGCATGATCGACCTCAACGAAGTCAATAACCACGCCACGGAGCTTTTCACGCGCCTAGACAAGGATTCGGATGGGACCGTCGACCTAAAAGAGATGAAGGGTCGCGTCTCGAAAAAGGAATTCGAAGCGGCCGACCCCGACAACGACGGCACGCTCTCGAAGGACGAGTTTCTCATCATGATCAGCGGCATGTTCAAGGATGCGGATCCCGATAATGACGGCGCGCTCGACGCCGACGAAATCGCGTCCAAGAACGGCAAGGCGCTGCTGCGCGTAATGCGGTGACAAACGAGGGCGCGCGGGAGCGCCGAGCAACTTGATCCCGCGCGCCAAAGCGGCCATTTAGGCGACATGAAAAGCTTGCTCGCCGCCTTCTGCTTGCTGCTTCTCGCCACGCCGGTCGCGGCGGAAACGCTAAATGTCAAAGTCGGCGTTCTGCGCGAAGCGCATTCGCGTGAGACCCTCTCCATTCTAGATATTCCCGCCGCCGACGACACGCTCGCCGGCGCCCTGCTCGGCGCGGCCGACAACAACACCACGGGAAAATTCACCAACCAGACATTTGAGACGATCGGCGCCAGGCTCGAGGAAGACGACGATGCAGTCGCGGCGCTCGACACGCTGATCGACAAGGGCGCGCTTCTCATCATCGCCGACCTCTCGCCCGAGCGCCTGCTCGCGGCCGCCGAGCGCGCCAAGATGAGGGGCGCGCTACTCTTCAACGTCTCGGCGACGGATGACAGGCTGCGCGAAGAGGACTGCCGCGCCAATGTCATCCATGTCGCGCCGACGCGTTCGATGCTCGCCGACGGGCTGGCGCAATATCTCGTCTGGAAGCAATGGCGACGTTGGCTGCTCTTCAAAGGATCGCATCCGAAAGACGAACTCATGGCGCAGGCGTTGCGCAACAGCGCCAGGAAATTCGGCGCGAAAATCGTCGACGAACGCGTCTATGAAGACACCGGCGGCGGACGGCGCAGCGACTCCGGCTCGGTGCAGACGCAGCGGCAGATTCCGGTCCTGACGCAGGACGCGTCTGCCTATGACGCGCTCCTCGCCGCCGATGAGAGCGAGGTGTTCGCCAATTATCTTCCCTATCGTACCTGGGATCCGCGCCCGGTCGCCGGCTCGGCCGGGCTGATGCCGACGAATTGGGATCCGGCGCATGAACAATGGGGCGCGCTTCAATTGCAGAATCGCTTCATCCAGACGTTCAGACGTCTGATGAACGCCCGTGACAATGCGGCCTGGCTCGCCATGCGGATGATCGGCGAAGCCGCGACGCGCACCGCCTCGAACGACCCAGAGAAGCTGCGCCTCTACATGCTCGGCAAGGATTTCTCGATCGCCGCCTTCAAAGGCGTGCGGCTGACGCTGCGCCCGTGGAACCTGCAACTGCGCCAGCCGATACTTCTTTCTGACGGACGCATGGTCGTCTCGGTTTCGCCGCAGGAAGGCTTCCTTCATCAAGTCAGCGAACTTGACACGCTGGGAACTGACCAGCCGGAGACGAAATGCAAATTGAAGTGACGAACGCCCCCTCCCCAACCCTCCCCCGCTGTCGCGGGAGAGGGACCAGATTCGGCCTCTCCTTCCTTTTCGCGAAACGCCGATCGTTGGCGTCCCCTCTCCCGCGAAGCGGGGGAGGGACAGGGTGGGGGCTCGGCGTCGCGATACTGTTCGCGACACTGATCACGCCCGCTCACGCCTACACAGTCTATGTCAGCAACGAGAAGGGAAATTCCATCACCGTTATCGACACTGAGAAGCTCGAAGCGACGACAACGGTGAAAGTCGGCCGGCGCCCACGCGGCATTGAACTCAATAAGGACGGTTCCGAACTTTACATTTGCGCCGGCGACGACGATGCGATTCAGGTGCTCGACACGAAGACGATGAAGATCACCGGCAAGCTGCCGTCCGGCCCCGATCCCGAGCTTCTGGCTCTCAGTCCCGACGGCAATATCATCTATGTCTCGAACGAAAACGACAATCTCGTCACGCTCATCGACGTGAAGAAGAAGGAGATGGTCGGCGACATTCCGGTCGGCGTCGAGCCTGAGGGCATGGCGGTCAGCCCCGATGGCAGGCTGCTGGTCAACACTTCGGAAACCACCAATATGGCGCATCTCATCGACACACAGTCGAAAGCGATCGTCGCCAATATTCTCGTCGACGGCAGACCGCGTTTCGCCGAATTCAAGAAGGACGGCTCGGAGCTCTGGGTGTCGTCGGAAGTCGGCGGGACGGTCGCCGTCATCGATCCCGTAAAACGTGAATTGAAGCAGAAGATCAGCTTCGAGATTCCGGCGATGTCGAAGGAGGCGATCCAGCCGATCGGCATTTCAATTACGCGCGACGGAAAGCGCGCCTTCGTGGCGCTTGGCCCGGCCAATCGCGTCGCGGTGATCGACGCCGAAACCAAGAAGGTCGAAAAATATCTGCTTGTCGGCCAGCGCGTCTGGCATCTCGCCTTCACACCCGATGAAAAATATCTGCTCACCGCCAATGGCGTCTCCAACGACGTGTCGGTGATCGATGTCGCATCGCTCAAAGTGGTGAAGTCAATTCCTGTCGGCGCCTTTCCCTGGGGCATCGTCGTGGCGCCGCAATGAGGTTGGCTCTTCCCGCCTGTCGTTCCCGACGCGCGAAGCGCGATCGGGAATCCAGAGCCTCTTTTCGCGAGACGGGGCGCGGCCCTGGATTCCCGGTCGCGCGCATTGCGCGCGCTGGGAATGACACGCTCTGCGACGCTTCTGGGCTGGCATTGGGTCTGGAGCGCACGCAGTGACCCCCGCGCTCGCAATAAAAAACGTCAGCCATTCCTACGGCGCGCGCAAGGCGCTTGACGACGTGAGCTTCTGCGTGCCGCCGGGCAGTTTCACCGTTCTTCTCGGCCTCAACGGCGCCGGCAAGAGCACGCTGTTTTCGCTGATCACCCGGCTCTACGCGGCGCGTCACGGCGAGATCGATATTTTCGGCCATAACGTCATGCGCGAGCCCGGCGCCGCGCTGCGCCGGCTTGGCGTCGTGTTTCAGGCGCGCACGCTCGATCTCGAATTGAGCGTGATGCAGAATCTCATCTACCACGCCGCCTTGCACGGCATTGGCCCGATCGAAGCGCATCGCCTCGCGCAAGCGGCGCTGGCGCGCGCGGGACTCTCAGACCGCGCGAAGGACAAGGCCCGCGCCCTGTCTGGCGGACAGATGCGCCGCGTCGAGATTGCCCGCGCTCTGCTGCATGATCCGCGGCTACTTCTGCTTGACGAACCGACGGTCGGACTCGATATCAAGGCGCGCGCCGATCTTCTCGCGCTTGTGCGAGGCCTTGTGCAGGAAAAGACTCTCGGCGTCTTATGGGCGACGCATCTCATCGACGAAATCGGCGACGGCGATCAGGTGGTCATTCTGCATCAGGGCAAAGTTCTCGCGACCGACCAGGTTCAGGCGATCGTCGCCGCGCAAGGCGCCATGAACATTGGCGACGCCTTCACACGCATCACTGGCGCCGTCCAGGAGAGGCTTTCGGCATGAGCGAAATCGCCGCGCCCAAGGGCTTCGCCTCCCGCCAATATCTCATCTGTCTTTCGGGCGTGGTGTGGCGCGAGGGCCTGCGCTTTCTGCATCAGCGCGAACGCTTCGTCTCGGCGCTGGTGCGCCCGCTTGTCTGGCTCTTCATCTTCGCCGCGGGATTTCGGCAGGTGCTCGGCGTGTCGATCATCCCGCCCTACGAAACCTATGTGCTCTATGAAGTCTATATCGCGCCCGGTTTGATGGCGATGATCCAGCTCTTCAACGGCATGCAGTCGTCGCTCTCGATGGTCTACGACCGCGAGATGGGCAATATGCGCACGCTGCTCGTTTCGCCCTTCCCGCGCTGGTTTCTGCTCGGCTCGAAACTTCTGGCCGGCGTCGCCGTCTCGATTCTGCAGGTCTACGCCTTTCTGTTGATCGCCTATTTCTGGGAGATCGAGCCGCCCACCAAATGGGGCTATCTGACCGCGCTGCCGGCGCTCGCGCTCAGCGGGCTGATGCTCGGCGCGCTCGGCATGTTGCTGTCGTCGCTGATCAAGCAGCTCGAAAATTTCGCCGGCGTGATGAACTTCGTGATCTTTCCGATGTTTTTTGCGTCGTCCGCGCTCTATCCGCTGTGGCGCGTCAGGGAGTCGAGTCCCTGGCTCTATTACGTCTGCGAAGTCAATCCGTTCACTCACGCAGTCGAACTGATCCGTTTCGCCTTTTACGAGAAAGTCGCATGGACATCTCTTGCGATCGTATTCGTCTATACGAGCGTCTTCCTTATCGCGGCGATCCTTGCCTACGATCCGGCGCGCGGCATGCTGATGCGGAAAGGATAGAATTTCCTGCCATCTTTCGGCGAAAGGCGAACTCATGAGCGGTGGCGCCGATCGCATCATCGGACTTTATCGGCGCCACGCCCGCTTATGGGCGCAACGCCGGGATGATCGGCTGATCGAGGCGCATTGGCTCGACCGTTTCAGAGAATTACTGCCGGCGCGCCCGAGCGTGCTCGATCTGGGCTGTGGCTCTGGCAGGCCCATCGCCCGCTACCTCATCGAAAACGGATGCGACGTGACCGGCGTCGACTCGGCGCCTGAGATGATCGCTCTGTGTCGGGAGAACTTGCGTCAAGGCGACTGGCGCGTCGCCGACATGCGGGCGCTCTCGCTGGAGCGCTCCTTCGACGGAATCGTCCCCTGGGACAGTTTTTTTCACTTGGGATTCGACGATCAGCGCCGGATGTTTCCGATCTTCGGCGCGCACGCTTCGCCCCGCGCCGCATTGATGTTCACCAGCGGACCGGCGCATGGCGAGGCGTTTGGTCAATTCGAAGGCGAGTTGCTTTATCACGCCAGTCTCGCGCCCGAGGAGTATGTATCGCTCCTCGACTCGAATGGTTTCGAGGTCATGAGGCATGTGGCGGACGATCCAAGTTGCGGCCGTCACACTGTCTGGCTGGCGCGGCGACGATGAACTCCGCCCCTTATTTCTTGGCGTCCTTTTTCGCGTTCTCTGCCGCGAGCTCTTCAGCGACGCCCGGCGGCAGCTTGACGCCCGAGGCGAGTTGCGCGCCGAGCGCGATCGCGCGGGCCTCGGTCAATCGCAAGGCGCAATAGCCGAAATCCGGCTCGCGCGCATAGGAGCGGCAAACTTCCTCGCGCCAGGAGGAGAAGCCCGCCTGCTCCTTGACGAGGAAGTTGCGTATCGGCTTTTCCTTCTTGTTACGGTCGTAGAGCTCGCGAAACGTATTGCGAACCGTCTTCTCGACACGGGCGCGGGCGCCGAGCATTTCTTCGCCCTTCTTGGGATCGATTTCGTCGACGCCCATACCCCAAAGCCCTTCGGGATCGGCGCGGCACTCCGCCTGCTTCAATTCGCAGGCCTTGCCCTCATTGGTGACGAGGATCGCGCCATCGAGGACGCTGAAGGCAAAGGGACAGGGGGGAAAGGCGATCTGATAGCGACGCAGTCCAGTGTCGCTCTCGAGCGCCGCGAGTTTGAGCGGCATGCCAGCGACCTCGACCCGGCAGGATTCGCCCGAACGCCGCAAATCATCGCCGACAAGCGTGAGTTTAGCGACCTGCAGTTCGGCGCCGGCTCGGGAGAATTCGATGGCGCTCCCCTCGCCGTCGCGCTTGAGAGTCTTTCCGACGATCGCATCTTCGGCAGGCGCCTTCGGCATGATTGCGGGCCCTGCGGCCGCGCCCATCTCGCCGCCGACGCTTTTTTTCTTCGCGCCGCCGGCGACCGTCCCCTCCGGGCTCGGCGCCACCGCTCCGGGGAGGACAATCTGAGCCCTGGCGATGGCGACGCCGGCGGCGATGAGCGCCGCTGCGCCAAAAATGCCGACGCGGCGCGCAGCCAAAGTCCGAAATCCAGATTCAAACATGGCGATCGCCATCCCCCGGCCGCAGCCCGGCCCCAGCCCTAGAGCGCGTTGTGAAAAAGTGGGAACCGGTTTTTCGCGCATAACGCGCTCTAAACTTTTGAGATCGATCACGTTATCTGCATTTTGGCGATTTCGCCAAAATGCAGATAACGTGATCGAGCGGCGAGGCGCGCGCTATCGAGGCGCGAGCACCATCACCATCTGCCGTCCTTCCATGGACGGTTCGAGTTCGACCTTGGCCAGCGTGGCCGTTTCCGCCTTTACGCGCGACAGCAGCCGATAACCGATATCCTGATGCGCGATTTCGCGACCGCGAAAGCGAAGCGTGACCTTGACCTTGTCGCCTTCTTCGAAGAAGCGGCGCACCGCTTTCATTTTGACGTCATAGTCGTGGTCGTCGATGCCGGGCCGGAGCTTGATTTCCTTGACCTCGACCACTTTCTGCTTTTTGCGCGCCTCGGCGGCCTTCTTCTGCTCGGCGAAGCGGAAACGCCCGTAATCAAGAATTTTGCAGACGGGGGGAGTGGAATTCGGCGCGATCTCGACGAGATCGAGCGCCGCTCCTTCGGCCATGGCCAGCGCCTCCGGCAATTGGATGACGCCGTGATTTTTCCCCTCGGAATCGATTAGCTGCACTTCTCGCGCGCGAATTTCCCGATTTATGCGCGGCCCTTCCTTCTGGGGGGCTGCGACGCTCTTCTGTGGACGGCGAATGGATCATCTCCTTCTCTTGGCCAACAGCCGGCCGCAGAGCGATAGGCGCAAAACAGCGACCGCCGGACTCGCAGGTCCGGGACCATGGTACAGATTCCCACGCCAGCGCGCCAAGTCAACCGTTCGACGCTCCTGGACGCCGCTTTTTGCGCAGCGAGCGTCGAATATTGTTACACAAAGCCCAAAATCAGCGCGTTAACCTTTTCCGGCGCGTCCTCCGGAGTCCAGTGCGACACGGCGGGCAGCCGTTCGATTCGGAGATTGCGAACGTAGCATTCGAGGCCGTCAAGACAGGCGACGCCCAGCGCCGCGTCACGAAGTCCCCAGATGACCAGCGTGGGCGCATCGATCGGCGAATCGAGGTCCTCCGCTTCGAGAATCTCGCGCCCCGCCGCGCGATACCAGTTGAGCATCGCCGTCGCCGCGCCGGGCGAAGCGACATTGGCGCGATAAAGGTCCATCGCGTCTTTCGAGAAGACGCCTTCGCGGCTGGCCGCCGACCATCGCATTAGCCGCTCGGCGAAGGCGCCGCCGCGCGCGGACAGGAGCCGGTCGGGCAGCCAGGGCAGTTGAAAAAAGGCGGCATAGGCGGATTTGAACTTCTGCCGCCATTGCTGTTCGAGCGCCCGTCGAAAGCACAGAGGATGCGGAATATTGATTACGACGAGCGCGTCGATCGGACGCAGCCGGCGTATAGCGACGACCCAGGCAATGAAGCCGCCCCAATCATGGCCGATGAGTGAAACCGAGGCGGGACGTGCGGCGTCGATCAATCCGGCGACGTCGCCGGTCAGCGCCTCGAGCGAATAGGCGTCTTTTTCTGAGGGGCGGGCAGTCGCGCCATAGCCGCGCTGATTGACGGCCCAGACGCGAAATCCCGCCGCGGCGAGCGGACCCACGAGATGGCGCCACATGATGGCGTGCTGGGGAAAGCCATGCAGAAGCAGCGCGAGCCGGTCGCCCGCGCCAGCTTCGAAAACCTCGAATTCAATGCCATTGGCTGGAACGATGATGCGACGCGCCCCGAGAAGGGTCGCCGCCGACGTCACATCTGTCCCGCGAGCGCCGGGCAACTCGGACAGGGCGCGCCGCCGGACATGGCGGCGCAGCTTTCCCCGGACTCGCCGCCCGCCGCGGGACGCGCGATCAACGACAGCTGGCGCTCGACATGGGCGCCGCCGCAAGCCGGGCATTCGGGCGTTTCGTCAAAACGCGACAGGGTCTCGAATTCATGCGCGCAATCATTGCAGCGATAGGCGAAAAGCGGCATTAGCCCTCTCAGGCGGCTCATCGGATGGATGAGCGATTTTAACGGTCCGCTCGCCCGGCGCAAGCCGCGTCGGAGAAGCGCGCCGACCCTGCCCTCCCGGCACGCTAAATTCCACGCATCGATTCGCATCAAGGACCTTCGGATGACTTACCGCGCGCCGCTCGACGATATTCTCTTCGCGCTCCGCCTCGCGGCCGGCGAAGGCGCGATCGAGCCGGACGGCGCCTATGGCGATATTGCCGAAGGGGTCGCCGAGCAGACGCTGACCGAGGCCGCGAAATTCGCCGAAGAGATTCTGCTGCCGCTCGACAAGATCGGCGATCGCGTCGGCGCGACATACGCCAATGGCGCGGTGACGACGCCTCCCGGCTGGCGAGAGGCGTACGCCCAATGGAAAGAAGGCGGCTGGAACGCCATCGCGGCCGGCGCGGATTATGGCGGTCTCGACCTCCCCGCCCTGCTCAACGCCGGCTGCACCGAGATTTGGAACGCGGCGAACATGGCCTTCGCCATCTGCCCGCTGCTCGGCCATGGCGCGATCGAGGCGATGGAGGCGCATGCGAGCGATGCGCTGAAAGAGGCCTATCTGCGCAGGATCGTCAGCGGCGAATGGACGGCGACGATGAATCTGACCGAGCCCGGCGCGGGATCGGATCTCGGATTGATGCGCACGCGCGCCGAACGCGCCGGCGACGGCTCCTACCGCCTCTTTGGCCAGAAGATTTTCATCACCTATGGCGAGCACGATCTCGCGCCCAATATCGTGCATCTCGTGCTCGCGCGTCTTCCCGACGCGCCCAAGGGCACGCGCGGCATCTCACTGTTTCTGGCGCCGAAATTTCTGCCCGACGAGGCGGGCGCTTTCACGCGGCGCAACGATGTGCGTTGCGCGGGCATCGAGCACAAGCTCGGCATTCACGGCTCGCCGACCTGCACCATGATCTATGGCGATGAAGGCGGCGCCGTCGCCTATCTCCTCGGCGAGGAGAACAAGGGCCTCGCCTGCATGTTCACGATGATGAACAACGCCCGCCTCGCCGTCGGGCTGCAAGGCGTCGCTCTTGCCGAGCGCGCGACGCAGATGGCGCTTCACTACGCCCGCGAGCGTAAACAGGGACGCGCGCCCGGCGCCAAGGAAGCGAGCGCGATCATTGAACATCCTGATGTCGCGCGCATGTTGCTGACCATGGCCAGTTCGACGGTCGCCGCGCGGGCGATCTGCTGTGAGACGGCGGCGTCCATCGATCGCGCGCGCCGCGAAAGTGACGCTGCCCGCGCAACGGCGGCGCATGAGCGCGCGAGTCTTCTCACGCCGGTCGCCAAGGCGTTTTCGACCGATATCGCCAATGAGGCGACGTCGCTCGCCATCCAAATCTTCGGCGGCATGGGCTATATCGAAGAAACCGGCGTCGCCCAGCTCATACGCGATGCGCGCATCTGCGCGATCTATGAAGGCACGAATGGCATTCAGGCGATCGATCTCGTCACGCGCAAAATCCGCGACAGCGACGGCGCGGCGCTCGCCGCCGAGGCCGAGGACATGCGCGCCATCGTGCGCGACGCCGAATTTTCGCAAGAAGCGCTGCGCGAAGCAGTCGAGGCGCTGGCGCGGGCGAGCGAATTTCTGACGAAGACGGAAGCCGTCGCCGCGCTCGCCGGCGCGACGCCCTATCTGCGGCTCTTCGCGCTGGCGCGCGGCGCGACGCTGCTGGTGAAGGGCGCGAAGGCCGCGGCGAAAGAGAATAATCCCAGCGCGGCGCGCTACGCCGCGCTCGCCCGCTTCTTCGCCGATCATCTCGCCGTCGCCGCGCCAGGCTTAGCGAAGACAGTAATCGAAGGCGACGCGTCGGTGAATGAATCGCATGCGGCGCTTGGGGAATAAGGAAACTCCGAGCGCCATCCAACGACGTCATGGCCGGCCTCGTGCCGGCCATCCACGCCAGGACATCGCCGAACGATCGTCAATGGACCGTGGCGGCGATGCGTGGATGGCCGCGACAAGCGCGGCCATGACGCGGGAAAAAGTCGTCAGGCTCCGACAAACTCCCGCAACGCCATCTGCTGCTCCGCGCTTATATGCAGGCCGAGTTTTGAACGGCGCCAGAGAATATCCTGCGCCGTGCGCGCCCATTCCCCTTCGCACAGATAGGCGATCTCCGCCTCGCTCAGCCCGCAGCCGAAATCGCGGCCAAGAGCGTCGAGCGAACGCGCATCGTTCAATATTTGAAAGACGCGCGTTCCGTAAGCGCGCGCGAGACGCAGCGCCAGCTCATCGCCGAGAAATGGCTTGTCGCGTTTGAGATCATCGAGAAATCGATCAAAGCCTTGCGGCATGTCGCCGCCGGGAAAAACAGCGCGCGCGGTCCAGGCCGCGCCATGCGGCGGAAGAAAGCTCGCGAGCTGATCGAGCGCATGTTCGGCGAGGCGGCGCGCCGTGGTGATCTTGCCGCCGAAAATCGAGAGCGACGGCGCGGCGTCTTCTGGCGCATCGAGATCGAAGGCGTAATCGCGAGTGACGACCGATGCTTTGAGCGAACCATCGTCATAAAGCGGCCGCAGCCCGGCGTAGCTCCAGACAATGTCGTCGCGCGTCGCCGGCTGACGCAGAAAATGATTGAGCGACGCGAGCAGATAGTCCGTCTCTGCGTCGCTGATCGCGACGGCGCCGGGCCGACCATCATAGGAAACATCGGTCGTGCCGACGAGCGTGAACTCGCGCTCATAGGGAATCGTGAAAATGATGCGGCCGTCGGGGTTTTGCAGAATATAGGCCTGCGCGCCCTCGAAAAGCTTGCGCAGAACGAGATGCGAGCCCTTCACCAATCTCACATGTTTGCGCGAAGGAATGCGCAGCGCGTCTTCGATCACCTGAGACACCCAGGGGCCGGCGGCGTTGATGAGCGCGCGCGCCTCGATCGTCTCTCCATCCGCAACCGTCGCGCGCCAATGGTCGCCGCGACGTTCGGCGTGAACGAGCCTTGCACCGACGCTGATCGTCGCGCCCCGCTCCGCCGCATCGCGCGCGTTCAACACGACAAGGCGCGAATCATCCACCCAGCAATCGGCGTAAGTGAAGCCGACGTGGTAAGCTTCGCGCAACGGCGCGCCGAGCGCGTCGCCGGCGAGGCGCACCATATGGGAGCCTTCAAGACGCTTGCGGCGCGCGAGATGATCGTAAAGGAAGAGACCAAGACGCAGCAGCCAGACGGGCCGCAACCCCTTCTCATAAGGCAGAACGAATTTTAAGGGCCAGATGACATGCGGCGCGGCGGCGAGCAACAATTCGCGCTCGGCGAGCGCCTCATGCACTAGGCGAAATTCATAAAGTTCGAGATAGCGCAGACCGCCATGGATGAGCTTGGTCGAGGCGGAGGACGTGCCCTGCGCGAGATCGCCCTGCTCGACAAGCCTTACCGACAGGCCGCGCCCCGCCGCGTCGCGCGCGATGGCGCAGCCGTTGATCCCGCCGCCGACGATGAGAAGATCGTAGATCATGGCGTCACTCGAATCGAAACGCCATGACTATAGCGCTACGCCTGTGGACGGCCCGCCTGCTTGTGACGCGCGCCGCCATTGGCGCGGCGTTTCTGGCCGTTCGGCGCGCCCTGTCGCTTCGCCGCGGGACGCTGTCCGTCGCGGCGCGGATGCTGCGCGCCGTTTCGATGCGGCGCCGGCGGCTTTGGGCTTCTGGACGCCCTGGTCGGCTGGCGCACCGGAGCGCCATCATCCTCCCGCGCCTCCGCGCCGCGCCGGTCGGTGCATGCAAGCGTCTGGCGCGTCAGCTTCTCGATCGCGCGCAGCAGCGGCCGTTCGCCATTGTCGCAGAGCGAAATCGCTCTGCCCGTCGCGCCGGCGCGCGCGGTGCGGCCGATGCGATGCACATAGGCTTCGGCGACTTCGGGCAATTCGTAATTGACGACATGGGTCACGCCATCGACATCGATGCCGCGCGCGGCGATGTCGGTCGCGACCAGCACCCGCGTGCGGCCCTTGCGAAATCCATCGAGCGCGCGCAGGCGCTGGCTCTGACTCTTGTTGCCGTGAATCGCGTCAGCGCCGACTCCGGCGCTTTCGAGATGCTGCGCGACGCGATCGGCGCCGCGCTTGGTGCGCGTGAACACGATGGCGCGCGCGATGTCGCGGTCGCCCAGCAATTCCACCAGCAGGTCGCGCTTGGCGCCGCTCGCGACGAGATAGACATGCTGTTCGACGCGCTCGGCGGTCGTCGCTGCCGGGGTGACGGAAACTTTCGCCGGCTCGTGCAGCATGTCGTCGGCGAGCGCGGCGATTTCGCGCGGCATGGTCGCCGAGAACAGCAGCGTCTGGCGGCGCTTCGGCAGTTTCGCGACGATCTGGCGGATCGGCACGATGAATCCAAGATCGAGCATATGGTCGGCTTCATCGAGCACCAGCGCTTCGGTCGCTGCAAGCTTCAGCCTGCCGCTGCCGATATGGTCGAGGAGCCGTCCCGGCGTCGCGACCAAGACGTCGAGTCCGCGCGCCAGCATGTCGATTTGCGGACGATGCGACACGCCGCCGACGATGACGCCGACGCTCGGCCTAAAGAACTGGCCATAGGCGCGAAAACTGTCGGCGATCTGGGTGGCGAGTTCGCGCGTCGGCGCGAGCACCAGCGCGCGCGCCGTGTTGGGCGCCGGGCGGCGCTTATCGGCGAGCAGCCGGTGCAGGATCGGCAAAGCGAAAGCCGCCGTCTTGCCGGTGCCGGTCTGCGCGACGCCTAGAAGGTCGCGGCCTTGCAGAAGGGCGGGGATCGATTGCGCCTGGACCGGCGTCGGAATTTCATAGCCTTCGCGGTTAAGCGCGCGCAGCAGGATCTCGTTCAAACCGAGATCGGAGAATGTGGTCACTTCGTTGTTGCTTTCAGTTGTCGATTCGCGCCCGAAGGACCGCGCGTGAAGACGCCGGCTCCGGACGAAAAAGAGATCGGGCCCCGCGTAACGGGCCGTCTGTATGGGAAAAGGGGGCGCTCGACAGCTCGTCGACGGCAACGTCGACATACGCGGCTGGAGCGCCTCATGCTGCGGCGCAGCGCAGCCTTCATACAGGAGCGTTGCGTTACGGTCAATTCAAAGCAAGAAAGCGCCAGCGCCTCGAACTCGGGTTAATTTCAGCCCGCTTTCCGCCGTCATGCCCGCGCGTGTCGCGGGCATCCACGGCAGGACATTGCGATCGGCCGGAACGTCAAGAGCGATCGTGCGGCGTCTGCTTCGTCAGCGCGCGGCGTCCCGGCGCGGATGGCCGCGACAAGCCCGGCCATGACGCGGTGAGATGGAGCATCGTTGACCTGGAATTTCATCGCAGGCGACAAGCCTCCTCTGTCCGCCTATAAGCCGGAAAGCGCAACGCCGATGGATTAAGCCATGAACGCAATCGCGAATTTCGACGGCGCGGAAATTCTCAACACCTTCGTCTCGTTGAGCGTGGCGATCGTTCTCGGCACCGCGATAGGCGCCGAGCGCCAATATCGCCAGCGCACCGCCGGGCTGCGCACCAATGCGCTGGTCGCGCTCGGCGCCTCGGCCTTCGTCGATCTCGGCATGCGGCTGATGGGCAATCAGGGCGCGACCCAGGTCCTCGCTTATGTCGCGTCGGGCGTCGGGTTTCTTGGCGCCGGCGTCATCCTCAAGGAGGGCATGAACATCCGCGGGCTGAACACCGCGGCGACGATCTGGTGCTCGGCGGTGATGGGCGGTTTCGCCGGCGCCGACCGGCCGGCTGAAGCGGTCCTGCTCTCCGCCTTCGTGCTCGCCGGCAACACCTTCCTGCGGCCGCTGGTGCATCTCATCGAACGCGCGCCGATCGACGAGAGCGCGACCGAGGCGGTCTATGAGGTCCGCGTCGCCGGCAGCGAAGCGCGGCGCGACGCCATTCGCGACCAGATGATCGAAAGGCTGGAGGCCGCCGCCTACCCCATTCAGGACATCGCCGAACATGAGCGCGAAGACGACGTCGAAATCGTCACGACGCTGGCGACGTCGAGCGTGACGAGCGAACAGCTCGACGCGGTGGTCGACTCCCTCGCCCGTCTCGACGGCGTCTCGCATGCGACATGGTCGTCGCGGACGAGCGAGTGAGGGGGGAGAGGGAGGTCAGCCATCCCGCCTCCATTCTCATTCCATGTTCAGAGTTCCCGCTTTCGAGGGATCAGAACATCGATCGGGATACGCTCGATGACATCGCCGCGTCCGCTCCCTTGGTCCCCTTGGCGGGCGAAGGCGCGGCGGGCTTATTCCGTTTGAGCTTGCTCATCAAGAGATAGATCACCGGCGTCGTGTAGAGCGTCAGCGCCTGGCTGAGCAGCAAGCCGCCGACGATGGCGATGCCGAGCGGGCGCCGAAGTTCGGCGCCGATCCCGGTCGCGAAGGCAAGCGGCAGCGCGCCGAAGATCGCGGCGAAGGTCGTCATCAGAATGGGACGGAAGCGTTCGCGCGCCGCCGCGAGCGCGGCGTCGTGCACCGACATGCCGCCGTCTCTCTCCGCCTGCAAGGCGAAATCCACCAGCATGATGCCGTTCTTCTTGACGATGCCGATCAACAGCAAAATGCCGATGAAGGCGATGATGGTGAATTCGACGCCGAACAGTTCAAGCGACAGCAGCGCGCCGAGCCCCGCTGACGGGAGCGTCGAGATGATCGTGATCGGATGGACGAGGCTTTCATAGAGAATGCCGAGAATGATGTAGACCGAGAGCAGAGCGGCCAGCATCAGCGCCGCCATGCCGCCCGCGACTTTGCGAAAATCTGCAACATCGCCGGCGAATTCGGCGCGAAGGCCGCCCGGCGGATTGAGCTCCGCGATCGCCTTTTCGATCGCCGATACGGTCGCGTCGAGACTGTAGCCGGGCGCGACATTGTAGGAAATGGTCGTCGCCGGCACGACGCCCTGATGATGGACGACGAGCGGCGACGAGCTGCGCTCGATATGGGCGAGCGCGGTCAGCGGAATCTGGTCGCCGGTCGCTGTCGATACGTAAATTCCTGCAAGATCGCGAATGTCGCGCTGCCTTTCGGTTGGAGTCTCATAGACGACGCGATATTGATTGCGCTGAGTATAGATGATTGCGTCCTGTCTTTGCCCGAACGCGCTGTTCAGCGCCGCGTCGATGGCGGAAATCTGCACATTCATCCGCGAGGCGGCCTTGCGATCGATGACGACCTTGGCGCGCAACCCGCCGCGCTCCTGGTCTGAGGTCACGTCGACGAGTTCGGGCGCTTGTTTCAAGCGCTCCAGCACCTTGTCGCGCCATGCTTCGAGAGTTTCGACCGACGGACTCGACAGGGTGAACTGATACTGCGACTTGCTGAGCCGCCCGCCCCTTCGCAGATCCTGAGAGGGCACCATATACACGCCGAGCCCGGGGATTTTCGCGAATTCTCGACGCAGGCGCGCGATCACCTCCTTGCTTGACGCGCGTCGCTCGTCGGCCGGCTTCAAGGCGACATACAGCCGGCCCTGATTCATCGAATAGGCCATATAAGTGCCGCCGATGAAGGAGCCGACATTGGCGACGTCGGGATCGGCGAGCAGCGTGTCGGAGGCGAGCCGCTGCAACCGCGCCATTTCAGTAAATGAAATGTCCCCTGACGCTTCGGTCGTACCATTGATCAGTCCGATATCGTCTTGCGGCAAGGTTCCCTTTGGGATCGTCTCATAAAGACGGACCGTCCAGGCGATCGAGATCACCACGACAATCAGCGTTGCCCAAGGGTGATCGATCACTGGCCGCAAGCTGCGCGCGTAAAAATCCACGACCCTGTCGAGACCGCCTTCGATCAGCCGATCGAAGCGTGATGGCGGCTTCTCGCGAGGCGCGGGCAAGCGCGCGCAGATCATCGGCGTCACGGTCAGTGAGATGACCGTCGAAATCGCGATGGCGAAGGTCAGCGTCCAGGCGAATTCGCGCAGCAGCCGGCCCATCACGCCTTCCATGAAGAGCAGCGGAATGAAAACGGCGACGAGCGACAGGCTGATCGACAGGACAGTGAAGCCGATCTGCTTGGCGCCGACCAGAGCCGCCTCCATGCGGCTCAAACCGCGCTCGGCGTTGCTTTGGATGTTTTCGATCATCACGATGGCGTCGTCGACGACGAAGCCGACCGAGACGGTCAGGGCCATCAGCGACAGATTGTCGATCGAGTAGCCAGCAACCCACATCGCCGCGCAAGTGCCAACCAGGGAGAGAGGCACTGTAATTCCAGCGGCGATGACCGGCGTCGAGCGGCGCAAGAACACATAGACGACCATCATCACCAGCACGATGGAGATCGCCAGGGTGCGCTGAATGTCATGAATGCTGGCGCGAATCGTTTGGGTGCGGTCGGAGAGCACATTGATCTTGACGCCGCTCGGAATCCATTCCTTAAGCCGCGGCAACAGCGCCTTAATGTGATCGACTGTTTCGATCACATTAGCGTCGGGTTGTTTGGTGACGATCAGGAGGACGGCGGGCTTACCGTTGAACCATCCGGCGGCATTGCGATTTTTTATGCCGAGTTCGACCTTGGCGACGTCGCCGAGCTTGAGCACCGCCCCATTGCGCGATGCGATGACGATGTTGCGGTAATCGTCGGGCGTCGATAGCTGATCGGTCGTTGCAAGCGTGATCTCGCGCGTATCGCCCTCAAGCGCGCCAACGGCGGAGTGGGCGTTGGCGGCATAGAGCGCATTGGCGACCGCATCGACGCCGAGTCCCATAGCGGCGAGCCGCGCGCTGTCGACCTGGACGCGGATCGCCGGCTGTTCGGCGCCCACGAGGCGCGCTTCGCCGACGCCGGGAACCTGCGAAACGCGCTGCGCGATAACCGAGTCGACGGCGTCGAAAACGGCGCTCGAAGGCAGGGTGTCGGAGGTCATCGCCAGCACGATCACCGGCATGCTGGACTGGCTCGCCTTGCGATAGTGCGGCGTCATCGGCAGATCGCTCGGCAGGTCTGTGAGCGCAGCGTTGATCGCCGCCTGCACGTCGCGCGCGGCGGCGTCAATGTCCCGCGTGATATCGAACTGGGCCATGATCTGAGTCGAACCGAGCGAATTCGTCGAGGTCAGCTCGTTCAGGCCGGAGATGGTGGAGAGGCGACGTTCGAGCGGCGCCGCGACCGACGCCGCCATCGTCTGCGGATCGGCGCCGGGCCGCAACGCGGAAATGCCGATGATCGGAAGATCGACCGCCGGGAGGCTCGCGACGGGCAGGAAAAAATAAGCGACCGCGCCCAGGAGAAACAGCGCGCCCGCAAGCAGCGTCGTCGCGACCGGCCGTTTGATGAAGGGCGCGGAAACGTTCACTCGGCGGCCTCGCGTGTTGCGCCCTCGGGATACGCGTCGACGGCGGCACGGCGGCGCTCCGCGCTTCAACTTCTCGGGCTGAGGCGCCCTGTCCATCGGCCGAAATCCGCCGATAGCGGATGAAATCGCCTTGCGCGATTCACTGCCGTCTTGGCCAATGAACGTTGATTAAGATATAGTTTATGGAGGTCCGTGAGCAATGGTTTCTATGTAACGCTTGTGACGATAACGAAACTCTTGCTGGACCGCCGCTTCTATCCTCGCGATGCAAGGCCTCTGGCCCTTGAGCTGAACCTTTCTTGGCGCGGCGGCTGCGATGTTGTGGTCGGGCGAGCCACGCAGGAGACGCTCGCGTTCCATGACCGCTTGTGGCGCTTTGCGGAACTCAAATCGATCCTCTTCCCGCGACGCGTCTTGCTCTTGACTCTTTTCCCGCTTAGCGTTTGCACACGAGTGCCGGTCGATTCGTCGAGTCAGCTGTCGCGAACGCTGCCAAAGTTCGCGCTTTCGAGGGATCAGAACATGGATCGGGATACGCTCGGCGACATCGCCGAGTCCGCCCCTTTGGCGGGCGAAGGCGCCGACTACCGCAGCTCCGCCGCCTCTGCCGGCAAGAATTCGATGAGCGTTCCGGCGCAGCTGGTCTCTCAGGGCAAGCACCGCTTTTACGCGCTGGTGCTGCCCAGCAGCCTGCTCGCCGAGACCTGCGTCGTCGAGCCAAGGGTCGAAAATCCGATCGAGGGTTTTCAGCGCCTGCTCGATGTAAAGCGCGCCAAGTCCATCGCCAAATATATCGACGCCGGCTTCGGCACGGTTCCCGGCGCCGTCGTCCTGTCGGCGCAGTCGCGCGCCCATATGCATTATGACCGCGCCGCTGGAACGCTGACTTTCCGGCAGGACCCGCGCGCCTTCCTCATCATCGACGGGCAGCATCGCGTCTTCGGCTTCAAGCTGGCGAAAGGCGCGGTCGACGTGCCCGTGGTGATCTACAACAAGCTCAAGCGCTCGGAAGAATGTCGCCTGTTCATGGACATCAACACCAAGCAGCGGCCAGTGCCCAACGAACTCTTGCTCGACATCCGCCGCCTCTCAGAGGTCGAGACGAAAGCCGATGCGCTGCTGCATGACGTTTTCGATCTCTTCCACAACCACAACGACAGCGCCCTCAAGGGCCTGCTCAGCCCGGCGGAGCGGCGCAAAGGCATGATTTCGCGCGTCACCTTCAACGCCGCGCTGCGTTCGATCAAGGGCGCCTTCGACGACGCAAGCGCCGAGGAAGTCTACGCCGTGCTCAACGCCTATCTGCGCGCCTGCCGGCATGGACTCGGCCTGCACAACGCCGACGAGCAGATCGCCCATCCGGCGCTGTTCAAGGCCCTGGCGCTGCTCTTTACTAATGTCGCCGAGCGCGTCGCCGACCGTCATGGCGGCAAATACACCGTGGCGAATTTCGAGGACGTGCTCATTCCTTTCTTCAAGCGTCTGAAGAAGTCCGATCTGCCGCGCGCCGGCATGACTCACGTCGCGCTGCATGAGCATTACGGCAAGGCCCTAAGCGCCGGCTTCCTGATCAAACAATGGCTCTTCTCGTGAGCTAAACGGATCGACGTTTACTTCCGTGTCGTGAGCGCTGCGCATTGTGAGCCCGTGCTGGGTCTTTTCCCAGTGGAAGGGACGCCGCCAGAGTTCATAAATGGCGCGCCAGGCGGCGAGGCTCAGCATCGCCAGCCACAGCGGCAGATATATCAGCGACGGGCGATGCCGCGTAAGTTCGCCCCGACGCATGCCGATGGCGAGCGGGAGAAGGAGAGCCGCCGCCCCGGCGATCATTAGAAAGCACCACAGCGTGCTGAGCGCGATCTCGAAAGGCGAGGCCGGCGTCAGCAGCGCGCCGAACAGAACATCATACGCCATCCGCACCGCCAGGAACGGGCCGAGCAAAGGCCCGAACAATGCACCACCGAACGTTGCGAGCACGGAAATGGCGCGACGCGGGCCAAGATCGGCGAACAGCCGCAGCGGCCGGCGGCAATGGGCGACGAAGGTCTGCATCCAACCCTTGAACCAGCGGGTGCGCTGTCGCACCAGCGCCGTGAAAGACGCCGGCGCCTCCTCGAAGGTTTGCGAATCGAGCGTGCGCACCTCGAAGTCGGCGCGCGCCAGCCGCAGACCGAGATCGGCGTCTTCGGTGACGTTGAACGCGTCCCAAAAGCCGATCTCGCGCAGCGCCTCGATGCGGAAATGATTTGAGGTGCCGCCGAGAAAAAACGGCAGGCCCATCGAGGCGAGGCCCCTGTTGTGAACATCGAAGAGCGCGGCGCATTCGAGCGCGAACAGCGCCGTCATCCAGTTCAATTCGCCATTGTCAATGGCGAGGCTCGCCTGCAGGCAGGCGACATTCGGCGCGGCGCCGAAGCGCGTCGCCGCGCGGCGCAGCTGGCGCGGTTCGGGCAGGTCTTCCGCGTCGAATACGGCGACGAGCGACCCGCGCGCGAGCGGCATCGCGACGTTGAGGGCGCGCGGCTTGGTGCGCGGAACGCCTTCAGGCGCAACCACGATCTCATGCGGCGCTCGGGGCGGATGCGCCCGCAACGCCGCCGCCGTCGCTTCGTCGTCGGCTTCGATGACGAATTTCACGTCGAGCTTTGCGCGCGGATAATCCCGGTATTATCTAGCTGATGCAAGGATGAGACGAAACAACGGTTTGTGACGCCCAGCATGAAAATAAAGAGGAATCCCGAGCAACGACCTGCGACCCCATACGATTTGGTTATTGTCGAATGGGAAGACAGCTCGCAGCCTGTTAGCGGCTGGCAATGGGTAGATGACTACGAAGTGCCAGAAACGGTTGGTTGCGTATCGGTCGGATATTTGATCGCTCGGACCGAGGACGCGGTCGCTATCGCGCCAAATTTAGGAGATGTTCGCCGTTCAAAAATTCAAGCAAGCGGGATCATAAGAATCCCCGCTTGCGCCATTAAGCGGATGACCATGATCTAGTTACTTGCCGCGCGGCGGAGGTTTGCGCGGCTCAATATGGGCCATAACAGACGCCGCGAGTTCCTGAGTCTGTTTCGTTGATAGAGTGCTCGGCGCACGCAACCCTTCCGAAGCAATGTGCTTGATTTTGGGAGACGTTAGCGGCGACGGAATGCATTTAGAGGACGCCTTACCCGAAGGCCCTTTGCTGTTCGACATGATATGTCTTTCGGTTGGTGGGTTTTTCACTGACGCTGACGCTTGTTCCAATCAAATGATTTTGGCGTTCGCCTTTTGCAAGTGGCCGTGCGAAGAAATCGACTTGCTGATAAGTTTTTTTCTTACCAGTTAGACATAAAGATATTCGCATGTGTCGATAATGCGCAGGATACCAGATAAGGAAAAAATCAGGAACAGCCATATCTCCGCCGTTGACTCAACGCTCGGCGTGGATTAACCATCAGCCATGACGCAGCCGTTAGCCCTTATCCGTCGCCGCAAGGCTGAAATCGAAAAAGAAATTCAAGAATGCCGCGACCGCATTTCTGCATTACAGGCGGAGTTGCCTGAACTCGAAGTGGCGGCAAGAGTCTTAACCCGTCTTGAGAATCAAGAATTTGATCAGGCATTAGCCGAAATTGAAGATGAAGTATCGTCACCGCCCGTGCCGCCTCACGCTAAACCGGCCAATATTCCGACAATGCCGGACATGGTCCTAGAATCGCTGGCGACGCCGGAGGCGATGCTGAATGGTGGATTAGAGCCCGCCGATATCAGGGACTTTATCGCCAAGAGGTGGTGGTCAGCGGTTCGCCCAGACGTTGTTGGGCCGATTGCTTGGCGTATGTGGAAGCGTGGCCAACTGAAAAAAAACGGCACGAAGTATTTGCTGCCGAAAAATTATCTATTCCCCAAATCGAATGAACCCGTAGGCACGCCGTCGGAAAGTGCGCCTACGGGTTCTAAGCCGGAGTCTGTTTCTGCAGACTCTTTCCCAGGATTTTCAGACAAGGCCCCCAACCCTGGGCAGAATGGAGGTGGCACATGAGAAGATAAACTTCTTATGGCCGAACGGTCGCCATTGCGTTGGCGTGGCGACCGCTCACTGGGGATAGCAGGTTCGCCGGACGGGACCCTCATCAAGTTCAGCCGACGGGTTCGACTCCCGTTATCTCCACCTTTTTCTTTAGCAGAATCAGCGAATCCTGTCTACACCGCGCTACCTTTTTCGGGCGGCGCGAATAGGACGCCATATGTCCCGTTTTCAAAAACAAAACGTACCCCGCGCCGCTCCAGAACAGATTGAATTGCCGATAGATTGTTCCCTATCGGAATGCTCCGCCCCTTCTCAAAATTCCGGACCGTCGAAAGCCCGACCTTCGCGGCTATCGCCAAATCGTCTTGAGAAATATCGAGAAATCCGCGAGCTGCGCGACACTGTGCTGGGGTCATGGGACAGGAATAGCAGCAAAGAACAAAATCATCAAGACGAACGAAAATCGTTATTGACACCCAAAATGCTAACTCTTATCGTCATGTCTAACGAAAATCGTTGGACAGACGCAGATGGCCCAGCACTTCCTTCTTTCCGCCGCCGCCCGCTCGCTCTCGCTGGCGAAAGTGGCGCGCATGACAGACGAAGAAGCCCGCGACGCCTTCCGCCTCATTCGCTGGGCGTCGACTGAAGGCCAGCCAGTTTGTCCGCGTTGCGGCTGCTTGGGCGTATATGCGCTCAAGTGCCGCCCAGCGTTCATGTGCAAAAGCTGCAATCGCCAATTTAGCGTCACGTCCGGCACTATCTTTGCCGACCGTAAGCTCCCTATCCGTGACTACTTGTTGGCGATTGCGATTTTCGTCAACGAGGTGAAGGGAAAGAATGCGCTTGCGTTGTCGCGCGATTTAAATGTCAGCTACATGACAGCTTTTGTCCTCGCCCACAAAATACGTGAGGCTCTTGCTGCCGAAGTTGAGACGCTGCAGTTGTCCGGCGAAGTTGAAGTGGACGGCTGCTATATCGGCGGCCACGTTCGCCCGGCCAACTATAAGGAAAACCGGATTGATCGCCGCAAGGCTGAAAATCAGACCGGCAAGCGCCGTGTCGTAGTTGTCATGCGCGAGCGCAACGGTCGCACACTTCCTTTCGCGTTCCGTACGGAAGGCGAGTCAGTCGAAACGATCGCCGAGCGCGTGGCGCCGGATGCGACCGTTCATGCAGACGAAGCGGCTCATTGGGACAAGCTTCACGCGATCTTCTTGATGAAGCGCATTAACCATCAGCATTCCTACAGCGACGGTGAGGCTTGCACGAACGCGGCGGAAAGCTTCTTCTCACGCATCCGCCGAGCCGAAGCTGGCCACTTCCATCATCTGTCCGGCCCATATCTCGTAGCCTACAGCCGAGAAATGGCTTGGCGCGAGGATCACCGTCGCGTGAGCAACGGGGAGCAATATTTGATGGTCGCGAATGCGGCGCTCACGCATCCGGTATCTCGGCAGTGGAAGGGCTACTGGCAAAGACTATCAAATAGATAATTGAAAATGTTAATGTTTGTTTAACAAATTGCTCTGACCATAGTTATTAGATATGCTGGCCCATGCCGATTGCTTCAAGCGCTTCCAAGTGAAGACACAAATGCGAGAATTATTTTATGTCGTGGCGCGCTCCATTTGTTGCGGCCTTTCATTGCTGCGCTTGTATGGCTTCCCATATCGTAGTCGCTGCAGTTACCATAGCAATTTTAATCGCGACCAAATGGCTTGTGGTAGCAGGCCATGACCCTAAACTATTCGACACGGTGCCGGTGGAATGGCTCTTTGACGGGGCCATCCTCGCAACGCTTTTGGTTTTCTTCTGGCTCGGGATCGACGAGATGAGGGAAAATCTAAAGGCCAACGGGAAGACGACGAGAGATGACTCATAATCATTTATCTCCCCGCAGGACAAGGTGGGTCGTCCTTTTTGGAGTGTATTCCCTAGCTGCGTTCACGGGCGCGCTTTTGGTTTTCCTTATCACGATGTTTGTGAAGGAACCGCTGGCAATTGTTGGTTTCGCTCTTGGGGTCGGGATATGTTTTGTCTGGATGAAAAAGCCTAAGGCGCTCCAAGCTATCGGCCATATTGTCGTAAGCAATAGGCATTAGCTTGGCTGAGACGACCACACGCGAACTGACTTTCGCTTGCCCAAGCCAACAACTCTTCCCCGCATTTCCTGCATCCGCATCGCCTGTACGATCCGGTAATTGATCGCCTTGCGCAGGACGGCGTCGCCTTCGTCCATGCCCTTGGCTCGGATCACGGCTAACGCCAGCTCTCGCGTGTCCAATCCTTCTGGAGCGCCCGCAAGAGCCTCTTGGCAGATATGCCAGACCTCGCCGCGCTTGAACAGCCGTGTTAGGTCCATGTGGACCGGGAACACCTCATGCGCGCCGTTTAGCTCGAACAGCCGCAGCGTGGCGTTCACATGGGCCAGATCGCGTCGGAGCGCTTCCGTTTTCTTCTCATAGGCTCGAATCGCGGCTTCCATCTGGTCGCGCTTGGCGCGCAACGTCGTGAGAATGTGCGGGTCGGCCATGCGACGATTGTCGCAAATCGGCGGCGTTGCCGCCATTTCGGCGACTTGCATCAGCTACATAATACCGGATAATCCAGCCGGTCGATCGCGCGGGTGAGTTGACGCACGACCGCGGCTTCCTGATAGAGCGCCAGCACGATGGTGTAGATCGGCAGCCGCGCATCGTCTTCGAGCGGCTCCGCATCCGCGCATGGCTCAAAGCTCGCCGCGCAGGCGAACAGCCGCAGCAACACGCCGCAAAGGAACATGGCTGAAAGAAGCAGAGCCGATGCAAGTCGCAGCAGGAAAAGGGGCGCGTAGAGGCTCGCCGCGAGCGCGATCAACGCAATGAGCAGCTCCCACCCGTCCCCGCTGAAGGCCGCCGCGCGCGCAGAGTTCGCTGTCGACGCGTTCAGCGAGAAAGGCCGCGTTGCGGGCGGCCCCGTCGGGATCAGCGCGGCGCACCGCCTCGAGGAAGCGCGTTCGAGTGGTGATGGCGAAAAGCGCCCGCCCTTTCGCTGCGCGCCGCACGCTCATCAACCGGAAGACGCCGGCGCCGCTCGGCGCAAACAGCCAAAGATAGCCGCGCGACGCATCGCGAACCCGCGCATAGCCGCATTCGACCGTCGCAACGCCTGACGCGCAGACTTCGATAGGACTGTCGATGAAGTCAACGTTAAGATGTTTCGCCAGCGCCCGATAGAAGACACCCTCTGCGACGAGCCCCTCAGCGAGCAGCGCTTGGTCCGCGCAAACTCCTTGGCGGCGCGCCGTCGCCGCGGCGAACCGCAACACTTCCTCCGGCACGCCATGGCCAGACAAAAAGGCGATTTCGACGGGAACGGATTGCGGCGCGGACGCGCGATGCGGCGGGGCTCGGCGATCGACGGCGGCCCCGGCGAACGCCCGTCTGCCGACGGGCTGGCGAAGATCATCCCCGATCGGCGAAGCAGAAGAGGCGGCGGCACTATCGATCGGAACGAAATTCATGCAATATTCCGGCGAAAGCAGGCGGCCTTCGAACGACTATCGATCTCCAGCTGGAGCTATGCAATAACTTTATGCGCCGTATGAACTTTTTGCGCCCTAGGCACTGCTCGCCCCGATCGGCTCTTCTCGCTTCGCTTCGCGCGGCGCTCGCGGCGCTCGTCATTTTGACCTGCCTGCCGGCCGCGAACGCGGAGGACGCGGCGACTGCTCCGGCCTCGGCCGCGCCAACGCCGCCCGCCGCGACGGCGCCTTCGTTCTGGGACCCCAACCGCACGCCGGACAAGCCGGACCTCTCGGGATTGCGACAGATCAGGTTCCTCACCGAGGACGACTATCCGCCGTTCAACTTCCTGCTGCCGGACGGGCAGGTCGCGGGCTTCAACATTGATCTCGCGCGGGCGATCTGCGTCGAACTCGACATCGCCTGCACCATCCAGAGACGGCGGTGGGACCTGCTGATCCCCGCGCTCAACGACAATAGCGGCGACGCCATCATCGCTTCGCTCGCGATCAACGACGAAACCAGAAAACAGGTAGATTTCTCTGGGCCTTACATGACGACGCCGGGGCGCTTCGCGGTGCAGGCCGATACGACCCTGAAATCCGCTTCCCCCCCCACTTTCGCCGACCGGCCGATCGCTGTGGTCGCCGGCTCGCGGCACGAGGCCTTTCTCAAAGCCTTCTATCCGCGCTCGACATTGATGACGTTCGAAACGCCCGCCTTGGCCCGCAACGCGCTCAAAAACGGCCGCGTTCAGGCGCTCTTCGGCGACGCGATCTCTCTTTCGTACTGGCTGAACGGCGCTGAAGCCGCCGGTTGCTGCGTCTTTCGAGACGGACCCTTCACCGATCCGAAATATTTTGGCGAAGGCATCGGCATTGCCGTAAAGAAGGGCAATGCGCCGCTGCGCCGCGCGCTCGATTATGCGCTTGCCCGGCTCGCCCAACGCGGCGTCTTCGCCGAGCTTTATTTGAAATATTTCCCCGTCGGGCCGTTCTGAATCGACCGGCCCAGCAAGAGCGCGATGGCGCCGCGCGCCCTCGTTAATGCGGCGTCGAGCCTGTCGCGCTTGTCGCCGACGCCAGGCGCCTCGCCGCGCAACGCCAGCTCATAGACCTCCGCCGCAATTCCAACCTCAAACGCCCCCACCGCCCGCGCTGAACCCTTGATGGTATGCGCAAGTCGGATGCGCCATTCGGCGTCGCCGAGCCTGGCGGGCGCACGCAGGCGCTCGGCGCACTGCGCCGCCTGCGCGTCGAACAGCTCCAGCAGCTCCTGTTCGAGATTATGGTCGCCGAAGGTCTGGCGGGAGAGATGAACGAGGTCGATCGGCGGTTCCGCCTCCGCCTCCAAAAGCGGCTGCGGCTGAGCTTCGCAGTTCAGAAAGGCCGATTCCGCGAGTTTCGCCATCCCCATTCCCTGTTCTCCTTGATATTTATAGCAGAGCGCGAAGCCTGGGAGCCCGCGACCAAGGCGCCAGACAGCGCTTATCCTCAACACTGGCGCGCGTAACCTGAAGGAGGCGTTAACGAAGTTTCCCGATACGCGCCGCCCCTATGTTTCAATTGCCCAGAATGGGCTGTAAAGTTTGGTTAATCTTTATTCACCGGCAGCCGTCTGGCGGCAGGCCGCAGATTTCGGCCGGACCGCGTGGTTCTGCGCCGGCTGGAGTGGGGTGTATGGCGACATCGGGAAAGATCCAGGACGCGGCCACCGCCGCTCTGTCGGCGGTCGAGGAGGCGCTGGACACCGGCGCGACGCCGGACGCCTCAGCGGAGGCGAACGACCGATCGAACCCGGCCGCGACCCCCCAAGCAGACGCGCAGGCCGCAGACCAGCGCCGGCCGGCGCCCGCTGGCGAGCCGCAGAACCGTCAACCGCCGCAGCATGGCGTCGTCGCCCCCGCCTTTGCGCCGGCGAATGATGACCGTCGCACGGTCGGCGAGTTGCGGCAGGCGCTGCAGATCAAGCCGAACCGCTCGATCATGGCCCTCACATTCGCCGCGATGGCGCTGTGGGCGGCCTGCTGGGTTCTGTATCTTTATTTCCATCAAGGAGAAATCCTCGATGGCGAGAATTCGATACTCGCGCCGAAGCCGGTGCTAACGCTCGCGGCGCTCATCGCGCCCCTGGTCTTTCTCTTCCTCACCGGATTGATGGCGCGCCGCGCCCATGAGATGCGGCTCATCGCCAATTCCATGACTGAAGTGGCCATTCGACTCATCGAGCCGGAGACGGTGGCCACCGAACAGATCGTCTCGCTGTCACAGGCCATTCGACGCGAAGCCGCTTCCATGGGCGACGGCATCGAACGCGCGCTGGCGCGCGCCGGCGAACTCGAAGTGATCGTGCGCACGGAGGTCACCAACCTCGAACGCTCCTACACCGACAATGAGCGGCGCATTCGTCTGCTCATCGACGAGCTGACGCGCGAACGCGAGGCCATCATCGTCAACGCCGACAATGCGCGGACCGCGCTTTTTGGCGCGCGCGAGACGCTTTCTCAGGAACTCGCCACCACCTCGGTCCATCTTGCCGAAGCGGTGAGCCAGGCGGGGGGGCGCGTCGCCTCCTCCCTCGGCTCGAAGGGCGAAGAGATTAAGCTCGCGCTTGACGAAGCGGGAGACGCATTCGAATCGACTCTCGCGAGTCATGGCGAACGCGTGCTCTTCGCTCTTGCTCAGACAGGCGACGAAGTCGCGCAAAAAGTGGCTGGCGCAAGCGACGACGTGAGCCGCCGCTTCGCTGAAGGCGCCGAGGACTTCGAACGCAAGCTGGAAGCCGCAGGCGATACGATCGCCAGCGACTTTGGCGCGCGCGGCGCCGAAATGCTCGAACGGTTCGAAGAGATCGGCGCCGGTTTTTCCGAAGCGGTCGGCGGCCGGGGAGAACGGATCGTCGCGCAGCTCGCCGAAACCGGCGACGCCATTCGCGAAACCATCGAAACGCAGGGTGGCTCGTTCGAGCGCTCGCTCGCCGAAACGCAGGAGCGCCTCACCGCCCGCGTCGCCGAACATGTCGAACATGCTCGAACCACGCTTGAGACGGCGGAAACGCGAATCGTCGGCCTGCTTGATGAGACGCATCAAAAGGCGCAGAGCGAATTCGACGCGCGCGGCCAGGCGCTGCATGAGGCGATCTCGCGCAGCCTGAACCAGAACTCTACGGCGCTCGTCGAACAGGTCGACGCCCTGCAGCAGCGCTTCGTCGCCGCCGCCAGCGAAGCCGTGTCGGCGATCGGGCAGCATGGCGACCGACTCAACGAAGCGCTCGCCGACAATTTTCATGCCTTCGAAGAGACGGTGGTCGGCCGCGGCGGCGAGGTCGCCGAACGCATCGCGGAATGCGGTCAACAGATCGAGACTACCGTCGTCGAGCGGCTTGCCGCGTTCGAAGAAACCGTGCTCGGCCGCGGCGGCGACGTCGCCGAACGCATCGCCGAACGCGGGCAGCAGATCGAGACCACTGTCGTCGAGCGGCTTGCCGCCTTCGAAGACGCTGTCGTTCGCAACAGTTCGGAAGCCGCCATACGCATCGCTGAACATGGCGACCGCGTCAGCTCCGCCATTTCGGACGGACTCGCAGCCTTCGAGGACACTTTTGCGCGGCACGGAGATGACGTCGTCTCGCGCGTCGCCGAACATAGCGAGCGGGCCGCGACCACCGTCGCCACCCAACTTGCCGCTTTCGAAAACGCCGTTACGTCGCGCAGCGAGGAAATCACGCAGAGCGTCGGCGAACACAGCGACCGCGCCGCGACGGCCGTCGCCACTCAGCTCGCCGCTTTCGAAAACGCCGTGGCGTTGCGCAGCGAGGAAATCGCGCGGAGCGTCGGCGAACATAGCGACCGCGCCGCTTCGTCGCTCGTGTCTGGGCTCGCCGCGTTCGAGGAAGCGGTCACGCGCCTCAGCGACGAAGTCGCCGCGCGCGTGAGCGAGCACGGCGAACGCGCATCATCGACAGTCGCGAGCGAACTCACCAGCTTTGAGGAGACGGTTGCGCGGCACAGTTCAGAAATCACGCTTTGCGTCAGCGAACAGAACGAGCGCGCAGTGTCGACGCTTTCGGCTCAGCTGGCCTCGTTCGAAAGCGCCGTCACGCAACATGGCGAACAGATCGCGCAGCGCGTGGGCGAGCAGGGCGAACGCGCGACATCGACGCTGTCAGCGCAACTCTCGGCCTTTGAAGAGGCCGTCATGCGTCACGGCGACGACATCGCCGAACGCGTCGCTGAGCGCGGCGAACGCGCCGCATCGGGCCTCTCGGCGCAGCTCGCCGCCTTCGGAGAGGCGGTCACGCGCCACAGCGAGGAAATCGTCCAGCGGGTCGGCGAACATGGCGAACGCGCGACCGCCGCCCTGTCTCAGGGTCTCTCGAAATTCGAAGACCTGGTTGCAGGCCAGGGAGAAGAATTGGCGGCCCGGGTGGCCGCCCGCACCGAGCGCGCCGCCGTCGAACTCGGCGAAAAGCTTTCCGCCTTCGAAGAGAGCGTCGCCGGCAATGCCGGACAGGTCAACGACGCTGTCGCGCAGGGTCTCGAGGCCATCGAAACCGTGCTCGTGGGCCGCGGCGGCGAGATCGCCGACCGCCTGACAGCGCACGCCAGTCGCGTTGACGTGAGCCTCGCCGAAAAGCTCGGCTCATTCGAAGACGCCATCAAGCGTCATAGCGACAGCGTCGCATCGGTCGTCAGCGAACATACGACGCGCGTCGACGAATTGCTCGACGAGCGGCTTAATGCGCTGGAGAATGCGGGCATGCTCGTCGCCAAAACCATGGAGACGACGCGCGAACTCGCGCTGCAGGAATTTGACACGCATAGCGCAGCCTTGCGCGACAAGCTTCGCCAAAGCGTCGCCGATGCTTCTTCGGCGCTCGCCGAAAACGCCGAAACGATGCACGAGCGCTTGGCGACAACGGCGAACGACGCCGTTCTCGCGATTGCGACCCAGGGTGAACGGCTCCATGAACTGCTGGACGACCGGCTTGGCTCCTTTGAGGACGCCGTCTTGTCCGACAGCAAAGAGGTCGTCGCCTCGCTGGCGGATAAGGGCCAGCGCATCGCAGAGACGCTCGGCGCGCATCTCACGCAGTTCGAGAATGCGCTGCTGCGCGACGGCGGCGCGGTCGCCGATCGAGTCGGCGCGCATGCCGAACGTCTCAGCGGCGAACTCACGCAACGTCTCGCCGCCGTCGAAGACGCGATCGGCAACAAGGGAACGCAGCTTGTCGACGATCTGACGACGCGAACGGCCGATGTGGCCGCGCGCCTCGACGCGCAAGCGCAACAGATCGCCCATCAGCTCGACAACCGGTTGCAGTCGCTCGATCAAACGCTGCGCGCCGAGGGCGGCGCGCTCGTCGACCGGCTGTCGGCGCAAGTCGAGCATTACAACGCCCGTATCGGCGACAATTCTCGGCATTTCGCCGATGAAATCGATGCGAAATTGGCTGAAATCGACGAAACGATCGAAAACAAGGGCGGCCATCTCCTCGAAAGGCTCGGCGCGCGCGCGATCGACCTCGCCTCGACAATGTCCAACAAGATCGAAGCCTTCGAGAGCACCGCGAGCGCTCGAACAGTGGAGGCTGCCGACCGCATCGATCAGTTGGTCGGACGCGTCGACGCCGGCCTCGGCGTGGGCGGCGATCTGCTGAAAGACGCGCTTTCCAAACACGCCAGCGACGTCGCGCGCGTGCTGGAAGATGGCGGACGCCAAGTCATGCAGGCGTTGGACGCCAAGATCAAAGACGTCGACTGGGTGCTCCTGTCGCGATCGAGCGAACTCGCTCAGGCTCTGGCGTCGAGAACGGAGGAGATCAATCAAACACTGGGAGGACAGGCCAAGGAGCTGGAGTCGACACTCGACAATCGCATCGCCCTTCTCGAGACCAATGTCGTCAGCCGGCTCGGCGCGGCTTCTTCGGAGATCGACGAAAGAGGCCGGCTGGTCGTGGACACGATCAACGCGCGGTTGCAGGACATCAAAGAAATTCTGGCCGGCGCGCAGCGCGAATTCGATACGACGCTTCACGCGCGCACCGGCGATCTCGGTCAGTCGCTCACCGAGCGAGTCACCGAAGTCAGCGGCGCGCTCGACGCGCGGCTCATGCAAATGCGCGCGGTGCTCGATGAACGCGGCGCGGCCGTCGCCAAAGAATTGACCGAGGTTGCCGATCTGGCGGCGACCGCCGTCGAAAGCGCCGGCGCCGACCTTGTCTCGCGCCTCGGCGTGAAGAGCGACGAGTTGACCGACACGCTCAACGCTTCGCGCGAGGCGCTGGCGTTGACGCTCGACGCCAGCGCGCGGAATTCGGTTGCGGCTCTTTTGGCGACGAACGACAAGATTCGCGCCGAGTTGCCCATCCTTCTCGACGGACTCGGCCAGACCAACGCCTCTCTGCACGCGATCGTCGACCAAGCCGGCGGCAATCTCGTCACGCTCGAACACGAGCTCGGCCAGCGGCTCGACGAGTTCCGAGGCGCGCTAACCGAAGCCTCGACGCAGATCGAGCAAGTCACCGCGACGGCGAGCGACTCGATGCGCGACGCCAACGCCATCGTCGAGGCGCTCGACCAGAGACAACATTCGCTGGCCCGGAGCGCCGAAAGACTGGCGCAAAGCCAGCAGGCGCTCGACGCGACCATGGCCGAGCGCCATCACTCGCTCGAACAAGCGGCCGCGGCCATTGAAGGCCGGCGCGCCGAACTCGAAAACGCCATTGCAACATTCAGCGAATTGATGGATCGCTCGTTCCATTCAATCGAAGCGCGGTCGCGCGACCTTGGCGGCGCGTTGAGCGAAACCTCAAGGGAGACCGCTGATCTGATCGAGTCGCGCTTTGCCGAGGTGCGCGCCGCCGCAGAAGGCGAACGCGAGCAGACCTCGGAAGCGTTGCGCGCCGCCTACGCGCAGGCCAATGCGGAAATCGCCGGGCTGTTTGACGGCGCGCGTTCGAAATTCGAGCAAGCCGCAAGCGAAATTCGCGGCATGGCGCGCGCCATCCATAGCGAGATCGAGAAGACCCGCCAGGAAGTGCGCCGCGGCGCGAGCGAGATACCGCAGGAAGCGGCGGAGCAAGCGGCGACGCTGCGGCGGGTCATGGGCGATCAGGTGAAGGCGCTGAACGATCTCTCCGACATCGTTGCGCGTTCGAGCCGAGCCTATGACGCCGTCGAACCGAGCGCTCCTCCGCCCCGCCGCGCCTCGTTGGATCAGCCCGCGCGCAGGGAAGCCGCATCGCCGCGGGCCGGCGCGCAAAATCTGTCGAGCCGCCAGCCAAACGGCGGATGGCTGAGCGACCTGCTGGCGCGCGCCTCGTTCGACGAAGCCCAGCAACCGGCGCGTCCGGCGCGACCTTTGGCCGGCTCCGGCGCGCTCGACAGTCTGACGCTCGACATCGCGCGCATGATCGACAACGCCGCCGTCACCGAGCTCTGGCGCCGTTATCAGCGCGGCGAGAAGGGCGGACTTTTCGGTCGGCGTCTCTACACGGCGCAAGGCCATCAGGCCTTCGACGAAACCCGACGCCGCTATCGCACGGATCAGGAATTTCGCGCGACGGCCGATCACTACATCAAGCATTTCGAGGATCTGCTCGTCGAGACGAGCCGCAACGATCGCGACGGCTCGAAAGCGCTCGATCTGCTGACCGGCGACGCCGGCAAGGTCTACACCATGCTTGGCCACGCCTGCGGACGTTTCGAATAGCGCGCGGCGCTATTCGATCGCTTCCGGCGCCTCGGCGCCTATGCGCGTTTCAAAAGCTGCTTCGGCGCGAAGATTGTCGAGGTCTCGCCCGATCGTCGCGACCGCGAGCAGCCTGTCGCCCTTAAAGTACGACACGGCGCAGTCGACGACGGGATCGCCTGAAATTTCCAGCCGGTCCCATGAGGCGGCGTGGCCGACATAGGAGATCGTCTGGTCATAGTGCTGGCTCCAGAAAAAGGGCGCGGCCTCGAATTTTTCCTTGCGGCCAAGAATGTTGCGGGCAGCCGTCTGACCTTGACGCTCCGCGACCACCCAATGTTCGACGCGAATCCGCTCGCCGGTGATTTTGTCGGGCCAGCTCGCGATGTCGCCGGCCGCATAAACGTCAGGCGCGCTGGTTTGCAGATATTCGTCGACGATCACGCCGCGGTCCGTGGCAAGGCCCGCGGACTGGGCGAGGGAGAGATCCGGCTTGACGCCCACGCCAATGACCACGAGGTCGGCTTCGAGAATCGCGCCGCTTTTTAAGGTCAGCGCGCGTTCGCCGATTTCCGTCGCCGTATCTTCGAGATGGAAGACGACGCCGTGGCGCTCGTGCAGCTTCCGCACATGCGCGCCAATTTCAGGTCCGAGAATGCGCGCCATCGGGATCGCCTCCGGCGCGACGACATGAACGTCGAGACCGCGGGCGCGCAGCGACGCCGCCGCTTCAAGACCGATGAAGCTCGCGCCGATCACGGCGACGCGGCGCGCCCCGGCGCAGGCGGCGATGAGGCGGTCGGAGTCGGCCAGCGAGCGCAGATAGTGAACATGGTTTCGATCGGCGCCCGGCGTCGGCAGCTTCGTCGGAAAGGCGCCCGTCGAGATCAGCAGTGCGTCATATGAGAGCGTCACGCTGTCGGCGAGCGTCAAGCGCTTGCCCACCGGATCGAGCGACTCAACTTGGCAGCCCAGACGCAGCTGGACGCCATTGTCCCGATACCAGGCCGGATCGCGCAGAGGCAGCCATTCGGGCCGAGCCGTTCCCGCCAGATAGTCTTTGGAGAGATTGGGCCGGTCGTAGGGCGCGGCCAGATCCGCGCTGATCAACTCCAGAATTCCGTCATAGCCTTCCGCCCGCAACATCTGCGCGGCGGCGAAGCCGGCCGCCCCGCCGCCGACGATGACGACGCTGCGCGGTTGGGCGTCGCCCTTATGCGCAGCCGGCGCTGGATCGGAAAGTTTTTCGCGGGCGAAAACCTTGCCGTCAACCTGCTCGACCCGCCACCGCGGCAAGGGATCAAAGGCGGGCGCCCGCAAGGCGCGGCCGCTGCGCAGGCTGAAACAGGCGTGGTGCCAGGGACAGCGGATCGAACCGCCGACCACAAGCCCGTCGGCCAATGGCCCGTGATAATGGGTGCAATAGGCGCCGATCACGAAGAACGAACCGCCTTGCCGCGCCATGACGGCCCCCTCGCCTGCCACGTGACCGAGCAAGGGACGATCGTCCGAGACGTCCTGGGGAGCGACTCCCAGCGAGAAATCGGGGCCCTCCGGTTGCTCGCGCCCCGCTTCCGCCATGTCGCTCTTCCTTTTTCACGGGCCTGGCGCCGCGGCCAGGCCGTCGCCACCCATCCTTTACAAAGGGCGACGCTTGAGCATCGACAAGTATCGTTCAACGACCCAATCGATCTGATTCGACATAAAATGAGCATGGCTTGTTCGGTTTCTGACAAAGCGAGCCCTGTGAAATCAACAGAACGCGCTATGCGCCTCCGAAAATTGTGACATTGACGCCACAGTCGCGAGAACAAATTTTCATCCGGCCCCATTTTGCATAAAAGTTAGGCAGATGCGCGGACCTTAGACTTGAATGGAACCAGGGTCGCGAGTGATATCAAGCAGATTTCGCCTCCAGCCGGAGTTCTCTGCAATGAAGTGGTACTATCTTTCGAGCGTCGCCGCACTAGCAATGGCAACCAGCATCACGAGCGCCGCTCACGCTCAGTCGAAGCTGCTGGAGGTCGATCCCACTCTGATTGAGGAAAATCAACCGGCGCCCCCTCCAGCGGTCAAGCCCGCCAAGAAGGGTAAGATCGTCAAGGGCCCGGCCGAGGCTCCGCCCCCACCCGCCTGGATCGACACGGTGACGATCGACGGCTATGCCGAAGGCGGCGTCGCCTTCAATTTCAATCAGCCGTTCAACAAGATCAACTGGGGCCATCTCTATACGGACCGCGCCAATTGGCCAACGTTCAATAGCGTAACGATGACGATCCAGCGTCCGCTTGACCCAAAGGCCGAAGGGTATGACTTCGGCTTCAAGTTCCAGCCGCAGATCGGCGAGGACATGCGCTACAACCATGTCACCGGCCTTCTCGATTACGCGATACCTAGTCGCACCCAGTTTGGCTTCCTCGAGGCGAACGTCCTGGCGCATCTGCCATGGAAGAGCATTGTTTCGGAGGGCGGGATCGACGTGAAGGCGGGAATATTCCCGACGTACAATGGCGCAGAGCTCATGTACGCGAAGGATAACCTCTTTTACTCGCATTCCTATATCTTCAATTTCGGCCCCTTCCTTCACACCGGCGTCATGGTGACGACCCACGTGAGAGAGTGGTTAGACGTCTATACGGGCGTGACGACCGGCGTGAACAACTTCATCGGCTATCCCGGCCAACCCAACGCATCTCCCTCTTTCCACGGCGGCTTTGGGCTTAATCTGCTTGACGGCAATCTGACGATCTTGGGTATTGTCCACCATGGGCCTCAAAACTCGAGTCAGGGTCGATTCAACTACCAATACACGCCGCCTCCCTTCGCGGCCGCCGGCCTATACTGGCCGAACAATACCCTCCAAGGCATAGCAGGGGCCTGCGTGTGTAACCCCAACTCCGCCAACCGCACTTTCACGAATTTGACAACGACTTGGAAGGCGACAGAGAATCTGACGTTCATCACCGATATAGCCTACAATAGAGAAAGTGGTTGGAACCCGATCTCCTTCACTGGTTTCCCGGCCAACTGGTATGACGGGGTCGACCAGGCCTTCGGCGCGGTCCTCCCCAATTGGCCAGGCCTTGCGGCCCTGCCACAGCATTCGCAAGGCGCAGACTCCTATGCGATCGCGCAATATGTCTCGTACAAAATCAACGACATCTTCACGATCAACGGCCGCGCCGAGTTTTACCGCGACAACAAGAACTTCTTCGTCGCCGCCTTGCCTGGGTATTTCGACTCAGTCAACGTTTTTCACGGTTTCCCGTGCCCATCCTGCATTGCCGGACCTTCAAATGTCGGCACGAGCTATCTCGGGCTCACGATGGGCATGACGATCACCCCCGAGCTGCCCAAGCTGCCCTTGATTACTGGCTTGATCTTGCGTCCGGAACTGCGTTGGGATACGTCGGTCAACGGCACGACGCCCTTCTTTAACCGCAGCGGGTACAGTTCCTCGCAGGGCATGTTCAATATGGACGTGGTCGTTCCTTTCACGCTCCTATAAGACCAACTTCCCAAGCGCGTCGAAAAGCCGTCCGGTTCGCCGGGCGGCTTTTTATTGCGGTTGTTCCTCGTCGGCGTGAGCGCGCGGCTGATCGCGTATCAAAATTTCGACGTCGGCGTCCTTCGTCGACTGGACGCGGAAGGTTCCCTGATAGGTTTTGCCCTCGTGGCGCGCGATGGCGACATATTCGCCTTCCGCCAGCACCAGCGATGGGAAGGCGCCGATCAATTCGCGGATGACGTCGCCGCCTGGGGTCAGCACGGAGAAGCTCGTATTGGCGAGCGCTTCGCCGCCCGGCTGCTTGACGAGCTTCAAGGTTATTGTCGCCGCACGATGCCGCAGAGTCGCTTCGATGAGCTTGCCTGCGGGGATTTTCAAATCCGCCGTGACGACGGAATTGGTTTCATTGGCGCCGCCCTGCGCTCCCTGACCCGTATCGAGCAATGTCGACACGACGTGATAGGCGCCTTCGGGGAGGCCGATCATCTCATCGGACTTGGCGTTGGAAAGAATGAGCTTTGCTTCGGAATTGCCGCGTTCGGGAACATAGATCGAAATCGACAGCCGCTGCGCCGGCACTTGCGCGTCGCCCAGCTTGTCAATGAGCCTGAGCGCGCCCGCGTTCAGCGCGATCCGCTCGGAAACATTGCCGCCTTCCATGGCGACGCGGCGCGTGACCCCGGCAAGGCCATAGGCGGCGTGAACGATGTAGGAGCCATCCGGCAGGGCCAGAGTCGGCGACGCTTCCTCGGATTGGGCCACGAGCTTATGCGAGCCGTCCGGCTGGGCGCTTTCCTCGAAGACCCGCCAGACGAGGCCGGACCGGACTGGCTGCGAATCATTGGCGGCAAGCGTCGCGCTCAGCCGCAGCGTCGACAGCCTCTGGGCCGGCGGCGCCGGCGTCTCGGCCGATTCTGAGGCGCCATGCGGCGGGCGGGGATGATGGGGCGCCTGCTGCTGCGCCTGCGCCGGCTGGGAAAGAACCGCCGCGCTCAAGAGCGCCGCTACGGCGACTCCGCATAGCGCGCCCGATCGGACCTTGCTCATTCCACCGTCTATGCCGGCGATTTCGAGTTTTGTCGATTCTCGCCCGCCGCAAAGACAGCGAGGATGGCCGCGATCTGTCCTGGGGAAAACGCCATCGCGCCGGCAAAGCCGTCGCGGCGCCGGGCCACATAGTCGGCCTCTTCCCCGGCCCGGACAGGCGGCGCGAGGGCCGGAACGCGCGCCGAGGCTGCGGCAAGAACGACCGTCGCGCGCGCCGTTTCGATAGCGGCCCCGCCGCCGCCGGCGAGGCCAAGCGCGGCGCAAAGCCCGGCGTCGTCGAAGACCAGCGCCGCAAGACGCGGCGACGCGCCAGCAAAGCTCGGCAGCGCCAGAACGCCAGCCGGATCGCCGCCGACAAAGGCGCCGATCCTGGTCGCGCCGTCGGCGACGCCGGCCAGCGCCTCGCGCACGGCGAGCTTGACCGCCAAGCGCTGCAGGCCGGCGGCGCTGGCGCAGGCGGGCAGAAAGACGCCGTCAGGTCCCGGACCGAACAATGCGTCGAGATCGGCCTCGACGAGGTCGCTGTCGAGAGGGGCGAGTTCGATGAAGAGCTTCGGCGCCCTGCTCTTCCGCCGCGCCGAGCCGATAAACTCGCAAGCCCACGCGCGCGCGTCGCGCCGCGCGTCATTCTCGACGCAGTCGCCAAGCCGCAACAGCAGCGCATCGGCGCCGCAATCGAGCGCGGCGGCGATCTCTTCGTCGCGGAGACCTGGATCAAGGATCAAACAGGCGCGCATATAATCAGGCGTGGCGTCAGGTCAGGGAAGTTCCGCCCGACTTCTAGCACGCTCCGGCGGCAGCCGCTGATCACTCCTCCGCCTCGCACGCCTCCAGCACGAAGCGGGTCAGCTCGTCGGCCGAAGCGTAGCTGATCCATTTGCCGGACGGATAGACGACCGCCACCGGGCCGTGTTCGCATTGGCCGAGGCAGCCCGACTGCGACAGGCGCACGCCGTCGCGCTTGGCGAAGGGCAGCGCCTTCATCGCCTCTTTCGCCCTGGCGAGCGCCGCCTTGGCGCCGTGGTCCTCGCAGGCCGGCTTGCCGTCGCGCTGGTTGACGCAGACGAAGATATGGCTGCGGAAAGGTTTGATCGCTGTTTCAGGCATTCAATATCCGAATTGTTCGCGCAGGATTCGCTCTTCCAGCGAATGGCCGGGGTCGTGCAGCAGGACCAGTTCCGTTCCCTGGTCCATCTCGACATCCACATAAGCAAGATCGCGGAATTCGTCATGGTCGGCGACGACCGAGACCGGGCGCTTGGCCGCCTCCAGCACTTCGATCCGCACCTTGGCGGCGTCCGGCAGCAGCGCCCCATGCCAGCGGCGCGGGCGGAAGGCCGAGATCGGCGTCAAGGCCATCAGCGGCGCGTCGAGCGGCAGGATCGGGCCATTGGCGGAAAGATTGTAGGCGGTGGAGCCGGCGGGCGTCGACACGAGCACGCCGTCGGTGACGAGTTCCGGCATGCGTTCCTGGCCATTGACCAGAATGCGTAGCTTGGCGATCTGCGAGGTCTGGCGCAGCAGCGACACTTCATTGATGGCGTGCGCCGAGAATTCGTCGCCGCGCACATTGATGGCGTGCATCAGCAGCGGATGGACGATCGAGGATTTGGCGTCGGCGAGCCGCTTGCGCAGCCCGCTCTCGCGATATTGATTCATCAGAAAGCCGACCGAGCCGCGGTTCATGCCATAGATCGGCTTGCCGGCGTCCATGAAGCGATGCAGCGTGCGCAACATGAGGCCGTCGCCGCCGAGCGCGACGATGCAGTCGGCCTCTTCGGGCGGGCAGTCGCCGTATTTTTCGACGAGGCGCCGGCGCGCTTCTTCCGCGTCCGGCGCGCCCGAGGCGAGAAAGGCGAGTTTGGCGAACGGCCTTTTCGCGTTATTCGGCTGGTCTCCGGCGGCGCCCATCGCAACTCCCCTCGCGCTCGCCCCTAGATCACGCTGCGTTCAGGCCGACTCGCCTGAACGCGGATAACGTCATCGATTCTTATAATTTGGAGCGCGCTTTACGCGAAAAACCGGTTCCCACCTTTCCGCAGCGCGCTCTTGCCGCCGCGACCCTTTCCGCATACACCGGCGCGCGGCCGGATGGAACGGGGGCCTTTGCGCGAGCCGCACTTCGCATCCCCCGCTCGTCAATCAAACTCCCCCGCGCTCCAAAGCCACGCCGCGCCACGCACGCCGCTTGAATCGCCATGTACATTGCGCAGGATTTTCGTGTCGAAAGCGTCTGTGAAGGCGTATTCCCCTGCCCGCGCCGCAAGCCCGTCGTAGATCAACGAGATATTCGAAACGCCGCCGCCGAGCACGATCACGTCGGGATCGATGAGATTGACGACCATCGCCAACGCGCGCGCCAGACGGTCTTGATAGCGCTGGAGGCTTTCGCATGCGGCGGGCTCTCCGGCGTCCGCTAGCGCAGCGATTTCGGTCGCGGGGCGCCAAACGCGCGAACGCCCCTCATATTCGCGCGAAAGCCCCGCGCCGTTCAGAAACGTCTCGACGCAGCCGCGATGTCCGCAAAAGCAGAGCTCTCCCGGATATTCCTGCGGCGTCATCCAAGGCAGCGGCGTATGGCCCCACTCCCCCGCCACACGATTGCGTCCCTCGACAATCTTGCCATTGACGACGATTCCGCCGCCCACGCCCGTGCCGAGGATAACGCCGAAAACGACGCCGGCGCCACGGCCGGCGCCGTCGATCGCCTCGGACAGCGCGAAACAATTGGCGTCATTGGCGACTCGCACAGGCCGTCCGAGCGCCTGCGCAAGATCGACGTCGAGCGGTTGGCCATTAACGACGGCGGTGTTGGAGTTTTTCACCAGCCCGGTGTGGGTCGAGATCGCGCCGGGCGTGCCGACGCCGACAGCGCCGCGCTGTCCGATATCGGATTCCATGTCGCCGACGAGCGCCGCGATCGACTTGACGATCGCCTCATAATCATGCGCGGGCGTCGCGATGCGGCGGCGCGCCAGCGTTTCGCCCTCGGCGTCGAGCGCAACCGCCTCGATCTTCGTGCCGCCGAGATCGACGCCGATCCGAACAAAGTCACGCATCATTTCACGCGAGCGCGATCGATGTTCTGCGCGTCCGAGAGCGTGGCCCGGGCGGCGGAGTCGATCTGCGCCGAATCGAGGTCAAGGCCTTCGGTCTTCGCGCCGCTCCAGTTGGCGTCGGTGAAATCCGCGCCGGCGGCGTCGGCGCCCTTCAAATTGGCCTTGGAAAAATCCGCGCGCGCGGCTTTCGCAAAGCGGAGGTCGGCGCTCGCGAGATTGGCGTTGTGAAAACGCGCGCCTTCGAGCGCGGCCGAACGCAGCACCGCGCGCATCAAGCCCATCGACTGGTTCTTCATATCGGCGGAAAGATCCGCGTCGGCGAAATTGGCGCCGCGCGCCGATGCGCCGGTCAGATCACCCGCGAGTCGCGCATGGGCGAAATCGGCGCCGTCGGCCCGCATCCGCTGCATTTGCGAGGCGAAGGCGTGCGCGCCTTTGAGCGATGCGCCGGAGAGGTCGGCTTCGATGAGCCAGGCCTGATCGAGGATCGCGTCATCGAGCCGCGCGCCGGCGAGACGCGTCTTGTTCATGCGGGCCGCGCGAAAATTGACGCCGTGCAGATCGAGTCCGGAAAGATCGAGGCCGTTGAGACTTTTCTCCGAGAGATCGACCGTGCGTCCGTTCTTGCGCTGCTGCAGCGCCGCTTCAACGTCGGCGCGCGTCAGTTCAGCCTTGGAATAGGCCGGCTGAGCAAGGTCTACGCCTGGCAGCATATCCTGAGCGCGAAGGTTTGGAGCCGACAGGAACGCGACGATTGCGAGGACGAAGCTCAGAACATGACGCATATACACCCACTCGTTCCTCTCCGGCGCTACGCGGCGTCGGCGCTCCGATCAGCGCCGCCCGCCAGCGCTTGCGCCTGCTCGACCCAGCCGCTGCGTCTCACCCGGCCCGCCGCGCCGATCGATGATTCGATCCATTTGACGTTGTCCTCGCTCCAGGCGGCGATTTGATCATAATGGAAAACACCCAGCGCGTGCAGCTTCTCGACGCTCTTAGGTCCGAGCCCCTTGATCTTGGCGAGATCGTCCGCCGCTCCGGCGCGCGGCGCAGAAAGCGTTGCAGGAGGCATCCCAACGATCCTGCCGCTTGGCGCGCGCATCTGCGCGGCTTTCTCGTTCAACGCCTTGGCGGCGGAAGCCGCCGCCTCCAGGGCCGGCTCGACGCTCATCGGCGTTAGGGGCACGGGTTCTTCCGTCGCGGCGATCGCTGCTTGCGGCTCGGGCGATGGCGCGACGACAGGTTCAGAAGTTTCAGCCGTCGCACTGCGCAGCATGAGCGTCGGCCGCTTCGTCACATGGGCTGGCGCCGACGCCTGAACCCGCTTGAGCGCGCCGCCGATCGGCAAGCCGATCAGATAGGCGAAGCCCGCAACAAGGAATATGTCCATCGTCAGCGCGGCGCGCCCTTCAAGAAGCCCGAGCCAGGACGCGGCCGCGCCGCCTGCTAGCGCCACAGCGATCGCGACAATGTTCCAGCCGGGCGCCGCGGGCGCGTCCTTCGCCGGCAAGGTCGTGACATAGCCGATAAGCGCGCCAAGCGCGCAAGCTGCGGCGAACCAGGGCCAGCCGAGCGTCAGCACATAAGCCATCTGCTTTCTCCTTTTCTGACGCTACTTGACGATGATTTCGACGCGACGATTGCGCGCGCGATTTTCGTCGCTGTCATTGGCGACAATCGGACGCTCGCCGCCATAGCCGACGGCCCTTATTTTGAACGGGTCGATCCCAGCCTTCACAAGACGATCGACGAGCGCCTGCGCGCGACGCTTACTGCGTCCCATGTTCACTTCCGCAATGCCGACATTGTCGGTATGCGCGCCGACTTCGATGGACGCTCCCTGGCAGCGCAGCGCCGTCGCCGCGATCGCATCGACGAGAGGCGCGGATTCAGGCGCGATCGTCGAATCATCCGACGCGAAGCCTATCGGCGATTTCGCGATAAGCCGCGACAGCGTGGCGCCGCATTCGCCGGCGTCGAGCGGCGCGCCCACGATGCGCGTCGAGAGCTGCGCGTCGCCGTGGAAGCTCTGCGGCAGCCCCTCGTCAAACGCCGCTGCGATATCGGCGCGCGCGCCCTGATGACGCGCGACGCCGACGAGCGAGACCGTCGCGTCGCTGATCGAAAGATTACCTTCGTCGAGGCGCGCGAGCGCGGCGAGGGAACGATCCGTCGCTTCGGAAAAATTCTGCGGCGCGCCCTTCGCGATCACGAGTTGGTCAACCACCGTCGCGTCGAAGAAACTCCTGCGCGCGGTTTCGACGAGACGATTGCGGACAGTTTCATCCGGCGCATAGCCGGTGAGCGTCACTTCTCCGCCGGCGCGCTGCGCCTCAAACACGTAAGGCGCGACCGGACCGGCCAGGACGTCGAGCCGTGCGATCTCGAATTTTGAGGGCAGGCGCGCTTTGGCGTCGGCCTCAATCGTCGCGCCCATTATGTTTTCGCGTCCTTGGCCTTCGATGACAATCTTGCCGTCGGTCACGACGACCTTGCCTTGCGACAGCTTGCCGAGTTCGCCGACCGCGAATGCGAGCGCGCCGGCGAAGTCGCCTTCCGGTGCGCCGGCACCAAGCCGCGTGGCGTCGCTGACCGCAGCGCCGACCCCGGCCGCTGCCGCCATGGCGACGATCTGTTTGCGCAGATCGTCATTCGGAAGATGACCCGACAGGCTGACGACGCCGTCGCGCAAGGCTGCGGAAAACACGTAAGGCGAAACGCGCGGCGGCGACACTGCGGCCTTTACGGCGCCCGCGTCGAATGGCGGCGACTTGAGCGCCGCAAGCGCCTTGTCGTAATCGGAAGCGCTGCGGGCTTCGCCTGCGACCGAGAGCGCGCCGTCGGTGATCGTCGTCGTCGCAGGGTCGAGTTCGGCGAGACGGCGAATCGCGAAGGACGCAAGATCGGCGAAGGATTGCGGCGCGCCGTCGGCATAGGCGGCGGCGTCGCTCACTTCGAGGCCCAAAGAGGCGATCTCGGCGCGCAGCCTTTCGCGTGCGCCTGTCGGCGGGATATTGCCCGAAATCGTCGCCTTGCCGCCGTGACGTTCGAGTTTCAGCACGAAGGGCGTCGCGCGCGAAAGCGGCTCGGTCGCGTCGACGATTCGCCGCGCGGGCGTTTCGATTCCCAACGCCGTCAGAAGGCGCGCCTTCACATCGGGCGACAGTGAAATGCCGGCGATAATCACGTCGCGGCCCGCGACTCGGACATTCGGTCTGTCGATCGCGTCAGGCGATTTAGCGAGGCGCGAGAGAACCGCATCGCGCAGATCATTCTCGAGCAGAGGCGTCAGCGCCTGCTGCGCAAAATATCCGAGTCCCATAAGGACCGGCAAACCAATCCACCATTTCTTGGGAAGGTGCATCGACGTCTTGCCCTCCATCGAAGAGAGAATCAGCGAAGACGCGCATACTTTAACCGCACATGGCTCCCTTTGCGCGGCGTGATGTCAATATGATGGCGAACGCTCAGCGATATCCAAAGCAAAATGGGGAACACGGCCGCGCCGCGCTCCCCAAAGGCGAAGAAGAGTCCTGGTTGACTAAGAGATAGAGTTTGTCAGCGCGCCGACAAGACTATTTCGAGGAAGCGCGCTCGCTTGCCGCAGGCCTTCCCGGAAGAAAGGGCGCCATGCCGGCGCGCGCCAATTCGTCGGCGCGCTCGTTCATGTCGTGACCCGAGTGGCCCTTGACCCAATGCCAGTCGACGTAATGCGGCTCCGCCGCCGCTTCCAGCCTTTGCCACAGATCGACGTTTTTCACAGGCTTTCGGTCGGCGGTTCGCCAGCCGCGCGCCTTCCAGCCCGCGATCCATGACGTGACTCCGCCGCGCAAATATTGCGAATCAGTATGAAGGTCGACAGCGCAAGGCCGCGTCAGCGTTTCGAGCGCCCTGATCGCCGCCATCAACTCCATGCGGTTATTGGTGGTGAGCGGCTCGCCGCCGTTAATCTCTTTTTCGCGATCGCCGAATCGCAAAATCGCGCCCCATCCGCCGGGGCCCGGATTGCCCGAGCAGGCGCCGTCGGTCCAGATCGCGACGCGGCGCGTCACGAAGCGAGGCCATAGACGCGCGCGTCGGCCGCGGACTGATGAAAGCGAAGCTTGGCGAGATATTCGCGCGGGTCCTTCGGACGCACCAAGGCGCCTGGCGGCACGTTGAGCCAGTCGACGTATCGAGTCAGCAGAAAGCGCAGCGCGGCGCCGCGCGCGAGCGTCAGAAACGCCGCGATCTCGGCTGAGGAGAGCGGCCGAACCCGGCGATAGGCATCGAGCATCGCAGCGCCTTTCTCAAACTGATAGCGATGCTCGGCGTCGAAACACCAGGCATTGAGGCAAATCGCGAGATCATAGGCGTAGGCGTCAGTGCAGGCGAAATAGAAGTCGATCAGCCCCGAGATGCGCTCGCCGAGAAAGAAAACATTGTCAGGGAAAAGATCGGCGTGGATGACGCCGCTCGGCAGGTCGCGCGGCCAGCCACGTTCGAGATGATCGAGCTCCGCTTCGACGAGCGCGCGCAAGCCCGTCGCAACCTCTTCGGCGCGCGACGCGCAGGTCGAAAAAAGCGGTCGCCACCCCTCAACTGACAGCGCATTGCGGCGCCGCTGCGTGAAATCGGCGCCGGCGAGGTGCAGTCGCGCGAGCGTCGCGCCGAGCGCGGCGCAATGCGCCGCTTCGGGATGATGGACGGAATAGCCGTCAAGAAAGGTGATGATCGCGGCCGGACGGCCGGCGAGTCGCCCGAGCGCGACGCCGGCGCGGTCTCGCACCGGCAACGGACAGATGACGCCCCGCGCCGCGAGATGCTCCATGAGGTTCAGGAAGAACGGCAGATCGGCTTCCGCGACGCGCTTTTCGTAAAGCGTGAGGATAAAGCTGCCGGCGCCGGTGTGGAGATAGTAGTTGGAGTTCTCGACGCCCTCGGCGATTCCTTTGCAGGACAGCAAGTCGCCGAGGTCATAGGCCGAGAGAAAAGCGATCAGCTCCTCATCGTCGACCAACGTATAGACGGCCATGCGCGCCGACCGTTCCCGCGGGCCGCCCTCAGGCGATCGCCCGCAGCTCCTTTGGCAGGGGGAAGGATACGTTCTCGTCAGCGCTGGAAACGGTTTCGACGACAATGTCGTAACGCTCGGCGAAAGCGTCCATGATCTCCTCGACCAGAACCTCGGGCGCCGACGCGCCGGCGGTAATGCCGAGCGTTGAGATGCTGCCGAAAATCACCCAGTCGATCTCTCCCCGGCCCTGTACGAGCTGCGCCGGCGCGCCGGCGCGCTCCGCCACTTCGCGGAGCCGCTGCGAGTTGGAGGAATTCGGCGAACCGACGACAATCACCGCGTCGACGTAAGGCGCGACCTCCTTAACCGCAGCTTGGCGGTTCGTCGTCGCATAGCAGATGTCTTCCTTATGCGGGCCGATGATCTTCGGGAAACGCCGCATCAGCGCATTGACGATCTCTTGAGAATCGTCGAGCGACAGCGTCGTTTGCGTCACATAAGCGAGATTGGATTCGTCGTCGAATTTAAGTCGATGGATATCATCGACGGATTCGACCAGCACCACAGCGCCGTCCGGAAGCTGCCCCATCGTGCCAACGACTTCCGGATGGCCGGAATGTCCGACGAGCAGCACCCGACGGCCGCGCCGCCAATGAATTTCCGCTTCCCGATGCACTTTGGTGACGAGCGGACAGGTCGCGTCGATCGCGAGAAGCCCGCGTTCGGCCGCCGTGGCGGAGACCGATTTGGCGACGCCATGCGCCGAGAAGATCACTGGCGCTTTAGTCTTCGGAATCTCGTCGAGCTCCTCGACGAAAATCGCGCCCTTGGCTTTGAGCGATTCGACGACATAGCGATTGTGGACGATTTCGTGCCGCACATAGACAGGCGGGCCGAATTTGGCGAGCGCCCGCTCGACGGCGTCGATCGCGCGCACGACGCCGGCGCAAAAACCCCGCGGCGAACACAGTAGTATTTTGAGCGGCGGCTTCGCGGGCCGAGGGTGAACGTTCATCTTCGCGCCTTTGGCAGAGGCGGCGCGAGGCGGCGAATCGCTCAAGCGCCAAACGCGGCCATCCGGACCCCCGGACTGAACGCCGGCAAGCAATGTCGCGCATGCGCGACGGTGTCAAGCCGCCGGCGACGCGCGGGTCGGCGGCGAAAGACTCATCCGCAAGCCTGGCCAAAGCGTTGCAAAACATCGAGCGCCCCGAACGGTTTCCCGAAATCGCCGCCGATTGGCTGCGCCGCCGGTCTGTGACACCATGATGGCGGGCTCGGCATTCGGGACCCGCATGAACGGAGCTGCGCGCATGTCGTATCTCGACGAGATTTTGCAGTCGGCGCAAGGCGGCCAGCTGGTCGCCAATCTGGCTCAACGCTTTGGCCTTACAACCGAACAGATGGAGGGCGCGATCGGAGCGCTCGCCCCCGCGCTCGAAATCGGTTTGAGCAACGCCGCCCAAGAGCCAGCGATGTTTCAAAGGCTTCTGGGCGACATCGCGTCGCCCGGACGCGTGGCCGCCTTTGACGAGCCCGGCGCGGCGCACGACGTGGACTCTGTCGCCCAGTCGCGACAGCTACTTGACGATCTCTTCGGCTCTCCGGCGGCCGCCGGACAGATCGTACAGGTCGCCGCCCGCGAGACGGGGCTGCGTCCCGATATTCTTTCGCAGCTCCTGCCAGTTCTCGCCTCGGTGCTCATCGGCGGATTGTTCAAGAATATGAGCAAGAGCGGTCTCGGGGGCGTTTTAGGTCAACTCGTCAATTCCGGCGCGCTGGGCTCAATCCTGGAGCAAATGCTCGGCGGCGGCCGCGCGCCGCAGCCCGAACCCGCGCCGATGCCCACGCCCATGCCCTTGCCGCGCGGCGGGGGATTGGGCGGCGGCGCGCTGGGCGGGATCCTGGGATCGATCCTGGGATCGCTGCTCGGCGCCGGTCGCCGTCCAGCGCCGGGCCCCTACCGTGGACCAGCCGACGATTCGGCCGGCGGCGGCCCGCTTGATCTCGACCCGGGTCGAGGCCGCCCCCAGGGCATGCCGGACGACATGGACCAGGCGTCGATCCAGCAGGCGATCGAGGAAATCAAGAAAACGCTGCAGATCGGATCCGCCACTCGGGGCGAATCCGCTGGTCCGCGCTCGGATTTCGAAAGCATCATCGGTCAAATATTGGGCAAACGCTGAGAGAGTCGGCGCGGTCGACGGCGGCGGGCCAAGCCGCTGGGGACGGCGGCCCATCTTTATAAGAGGCGCCCTTCCCCGCCGGCGCGACGGAGGCTTGCGCAGCGCCGGCTTTCCTGCAATCCAATCGGCGCAATACCTCGACGGCGCGAGGCGCGTTCGCGCCGCAATCGCGCCCCTCGTCAAACACGGACAATTTTCCATAGATGGCTCGCGACGTATCCGACACGACGCCGATCACGTCGCGCAACATGTTGGTCGAATGGCTGGAAGCCGGGTGCAAGACCGGCGGCGCGCCGCTGCGCATCGGCACGGAACACGAGAAAATCCCGTTTTACGCCGTCGACAACGCGCCCGTCCCTTATGAGGGTTCGGCCGGCCGCGGCGGCGTGCGCGCGCTGCTCGAGGGCCTGGGCGATGCGCTCGGCTGGGCGCCCATTTTCGACCGCGACGCGCTGATCGGCCTCTATCAACCGGACGGCGGCGGCGCGATTTCTCTCGAGCCCGGCGGCCAATTCGAACTCTCCGGCGCGCCGCTGCTCGACGTTCACGCCACAAGGGACGAGCTCGACGCGCATTTTGGCGCGCTTGCGCCGGTGGCGCGCGGGCTCGGCGTGCGTTTCCTTGATCTCGGCTGCAGCCCCAAATGGTCGCGCACGGAAACGCCGGCGATGCCGAAGCAGCGCTACGCCATCATGCAGGCCTTTATGCCGAAAGTCGGCGCGCGCGGACTCGACATGATGTTTCGCACCGCCACCGTGCAGGTCAACGTCGACTTCGTCGATGAGGCCGACATGGTTCAAAAGATGCGGGTCGGCCTCGCGCTGCAGCCGCTCGTCACGGCGCTTTTCGCCAACTCGCCCTTTCTCGACAGCAAGCCGACCGGCCGGCTGTCGCAGCGATCCTACATTTGGCTCGATACCGACCCGAATCGCACCGGCATGCTGCCTTTCGCTTTCGAACAGGGTTTCGGCTTCGAGCGATACGTCGACTATGCGCTTGACGTGCCAATGTATTTCGTCAAGCGCGGGGACGTCTATTACGACGTCGCGGGCGCGAGCTTTCGCGATCTGATGAAAGGGCGCCTTCAGCAATTGCCCGGCGAATACGCCACAATGTCCGACTGGGCCAATCACCTCTCAACGATTTTTCCCGAGGTGAGACTGAAGACCTATCTCGAAATGCGCGGCGCCGACGCGGGGCCTCGCGCGCATTTCACCGCCCTTCCCGCGCTCTTCGCCGGCCTGTTCTATGATCCGGGCGCGCTCGACGAGGCGGGCGAACTCACGAAGGATTGGAGCGCCGACGCCCGCCAGGCGCTGCGCAACGACGTTCCCGCATTGGCGCTCGACGCGACGATCGGAGGCCGAAACCTGCGCGACATCGGGCGCGACGTCCTATCGCTCGCCAAGGACGGCTTGCGTCGCCGCGCGCGACTTAACGCCGAAGGACACGACGAGACCGTTTATCTCGCGCCGCTGGAAGCGATTCTCGAAGATGGACGAAGTTTGGCGCAGCAGCGGCTGGACGCCTATTACGGCGGCTGGGGACGATCGATCGACGCCGCCTTCGTCGATTGCGTGCTTCCCCTGTAGCGGCTTCGAAATGCGCGGAAACGCGGCGTGATTCAGCGCGGGAAGAGGTCGTGCAGTCCGAAGGGCGCCATCGGGAACCATGAGGAACTCGCGGCGGCATGCCGCATGCCGTCACGCGGCATCTCCGCATAGCCCATCGGCGCGACCGGCGTTCTCGGCATGGCGACGCGCACGTGACCGCCCAGCCGAACACAGCCATTCGATCCCGCGACCGGGACATAATCGGCACCGTAGCGCGCGCATTGGCTCACATTCTGGGCGCGAGCCGGCGTCACAGCAAGCGCGGCAAGCGCGACGACTCCAAGCAGGCGCCCCGGAAAATGACGTTCGCTGCGGCAGATGATGTTTAGGGTCGTCATAATTTCTTAGCCTCACCTCCGAAAATTCGCGCCTGCGCGCGGATTTCAGGAGCCTTGCAATCCCGACCTGTCTCTCGATGCGACATATTCAGGCCGTCGGCGAAGATACGCGCTCGCGCCAGCCCGACGCTGTTCACTCTTCTTCCAACTAGAGCCAAACATCGTGGCAGGATCGTGTCTTTTACGCCTGCGCGCGAAGCCTGCCGGCGCCACACGAGCCGTACGCTTTATTTTCTATTTATTTATTTATTTTCTGTTTAGGCGCGGGTCGACGCCGGGGATCGCCAATCGCCAATCGCGGCCTGAAGGATCGCCAAAGCGGCGACGGCGGCGGTGTCGGCGCGAAGCACGCGGGGTCCAAGCGACAAACAGACGACGTTCGGCAAACGTCGAATCGCCGCCCGTTCGGCATCGTCGAAGCCGCCTTCCGGTCCAATGAGCACGCTTACGCCCTGCCCGGCCGTGCGGCCGGCGAGCGCATCGACCGGATTGGCGAGATCGGCATGTTCGTCGCAAAAAGCGAGTAGCCGCTCCGCCGGCAAATTCGCCAGAAAATCAGGTAATTCGATTGCGGCAGCGACTTCGGGCACGGCCAGCACGCCGCATTGCTCGGCGGCTTCGATGACATTCGATTGAAGCCGTCCCGAATTTACTCGGCGAATCTGGGTGCGATGCGTGATCACCGGCACGAGCCGGCCGGCTCCCATTTCAGTGGCCTTCTGCGCCACATAATCGAGCCGCGCCTGCTTCAGGGGAGCAAAGCAATAATCGAGGTCGGCGCGATGGGGCTGGACGCGCAGGCGCTCCGCAACGCGCAATCTCGCGGCGCGACGCGAAACGTCGAAGAGCGTCGCGCGAAATTCCCCGTCCCGGCCGTTGAACACATGTATCGCGGCGCCCTCGCGCATGCGCAGGACATTGAGCAGATAATTTAACGCCTCAGCTGAAGGCGCGAATTCGGCGCTGGGCGCGAGTTCGTCGCGAACGAACAGGCGCTGAGCCGTAAAATCATAAGCTGACACAATCGCTTCCGAGCGGCGACGCGAGCGCGATGCGCGCTTGCCATGAAGCCGCCGCTTTGTTGCCGCGCAGGTTCGCTAAAACTTGCGTCGCCGGCAAGCCTGCTGGTATTGCTGCAAACCTGATGAGCGGACCAAGAGACATGATCATTGGCGCTGTCGCTTTTCCTCGCGCTGTCGCACGAAATCCGATCCTTGCGCTCTTCGCGATGTTACTCGCCGCAGGCGGCGCGCATGCGGAGAGCTGTCAGGAAGACTTTCAGAAGCTCACCGTCAAGCGGATGGCCGGCATCGAGGCGCTCAACGCCATCGGCAAAGCGGGCAAGGGCAAGATGGATCCTGAGGCCGCCTGCCCGGCCGCGCGCCGACTCGTCGCCGTCGAGACGGAGATGATGAACTACCTGACCAAGAACAAGGAATGGTGCAACATTCCGGACAATGTCGTCGACGGCTTCAAGGATGCGCGCGGCAAGACCCAGAGCTTCGCCTCGCAGGCCTGCGCGGCGGCGGCGAAGGTGAAAGAGATGCGCGATCAGGCGGCCGCTGGAGGCGGCGGCGGCATGATGGCGCCGCCGAAGTTGCCTGCCGGACCGCTGTGAGCATAAGACGAAGCGGCGATTCGCCTGGAGCGGCCGCGCTGCCCGACGCGATCGCCGACCATGCGTTACTGCGTCGCGCACCTCCGGCGCTTTTGCCTTTTCTCCAGCTCGCGCGCCTCGACCGGCCTATCGGCTGGTGGTTGCTCCTGCTGCCTTGCTGGGAATCGAGCGCGGTCGCGTCAGGCGCGCTGCGCGAAGGCCCTAATTTCTGGCATCTGACCCTGTTTTTCATCGGGGCCGTCGTCATGCGCGGCGCGGGCTCGACCTATAACGACTATGTCGATCGCGACATCGACGCCAAGGTCGAGCGCACGCGACTGCGACCGCTCGCCAGCGGACGGGTGACGCCGCGCGCCGCGCTCGTCTTTATCGTCGCGCAGTGCCTTGTCGGGCTCGCCGTGCTCTTGTCGTTCAACGGGCTGACGATCGCGCTTGGACTGATTTCGCTGCTGATCGTGCTGATCTATCCTTTCGCCAAGCGGTTCACCTCCTGGCCGCAGGCGATTCTCGGATCGGCCTTCGCCTATGGCGCGTTGCTCGGCTGGACGGCGCAAACGGGCGCGATCGGCGCGCCGGCGCTTTTCCTTTACGCCGCCGCGATCTTATGGACCATCGGCTTCGATACGATTTACGCGCTTCAGGACCTCGCCGACGACGCGATCGTCGGCGTGCGCTCGACGGCGCGTCTCTTCGGGCCGCGCGTGCAATTGGCGGTCGGCGCGCTCTATGCCCTGTCCGTCGCAAGCGCCGCGATTGCGGTATTACTGGCGGGCGGCGGATGGCTGTCCTATCTCGGCGTCACCGCCTATGCGGCGCATCTCGCCTGGCAGACTGCGCAGACCCGAGAAGATGCCGCGCCGGCGACCGCGCTTCGCCTCTTCCGTTCCAATCGCGACGCCGGATTGGTGCTGTTCGCGGGCTTCTTCGCGCAGAGCGTGGCGTCTCTGTTCTAAAATGTGGTTGAACCGTTCAGCTGTCATTCCCGACGCGCGCAGCGCGCGCGATCGGGAATCCAGAGCAAGCCCGTCGCCCGTGAAGAACGCGATTTAAGCGGCGATTAGTCGGCGATTTGAGGCGTTGGCGTCGTCGAGGACGCTCAGGAACAAGGCCCACAGAAGCGCCAGCCATGCGAGCAGGCGGCGGAAGTTGT
>NZ_JBFWVN010000006.1:0-95922 GCF_050246715.1 Methylocystis sp. | reverse complement strand
AACTTCCGCCGCCTGCTCGCATGGCTGGCGCTTCTGTGGGCCTTGTTCCTGAGCGTCCTCGACGACGCCAACGCCTCAAATCGCCGACTAATCGCCGCTTAAATCGCGTTCTTCACGGGCGACTGGATGAGGTGATGATGAATGCCGCCGAAGCGCTCGCTCTGTGGATCGATGTCGCGAAAGAACACGGCGAGGAGGTTCCGCCGCCACGCGTGTTGACCGAATTGAAGCGCGATACCGAAATCGCGGAGGACATTGTGCGCTACATGGTCGCGCTCATCGAACATCATCCATTGCGTCAAGCCGCTTGATCGGTCGACGGGAAGGCGGATCGATAGCGAAGATAAAAGCCGCGTTCGCGAAATCATCCGCCCATCGAGGATGGGACTTCAATTCGGAAAGCAGGCGCGGCGTCGGGATGGAGTTTCCGTCCTCGCGCATCCCCTCCGCCCAAAGCGCCAGCGCCTCGGCGGCCATGGCGAAAATATCGTCGATCTCGTCGGCGGCGGAAAAACATCCCGGTGCATCTGGAAAGGTCATTCCGTAGGCGCTGTTTTCGTCCTTATGGACAATTACGATATAGGGCTTCATCGGGGCCTCACGGATCGACGCCAAATCGTAGCGCTTTCGCATTCTCCCCGCCATCGCCCGGCGCGACTGTAGCGTGGCCGCAACAGTCCGGCTTTTTCAGCGTCTGAGCGGCGCCGGCGGGTTGTCGCGGATTCACAAAACCGGCGCCGCGCATTACCTTTACGTCGAAGCATTGGCGGAGCGCCTTGCGCTTGCGCCGTCGCACAGATTTTCTCCCAAAAGACGCGCAGACCTCGCCACACGAGGTTCGCGAGAGGACGAGCTATGACTGCTGGCGGAAAAGCCGGGCGAATTTTCTATGTTGCGGTCGCGACCGTTTTGGCGCTCGCCGCTCCTGCGCGCGCGGATCAAAAACCGCCCCGCCGCGCTGAGATCTTCGACCCGCCGCCGCTCGTCGCACTCTATGGCGTGGAGCGGGTTCCGACACGCGCGCCTTTGAACGATCCCGGTTTCGCCGTCGCAGACGCCGCGCCCGCTGCGGCGCTGCTCGACGCCGAACTACGCGCCGCGCCCGCACAGCCCACCGACCCGCTCGGCCTGGCCTGGAGCCTTCAGCCCGCGGAGAACCGCGACCTCGCCTCGGCGCTCGACGCCTGGGCTGGCGAGTCTGCTGTAACGCCGGAGCGCCGCCGCCTGCGCGCGGCGTTGGCCGCGGCTTACGCGACTAAAAGTTTCGCGCCCTTCTGGATCGAGAATGGCGAATGGCGCGCTTCGGCGAAAACGGCGCTGGCGCGGCTCGCGCATGCCGCGGACGACGCTCTCGATCTTCGCGCCTATGCCACGCCCGACGCCGAAAGTTTGGCGCCGTCCGCGGCGGGCGAACTCGCCCTCTCGGAAGCGGTCGCCGCCTATGCGCTGCAGGCGCGCGGGTCCCGGATCGACCCCGAGCGCATCTCGAAGCTCGTCGGCGCGAAGACCGCCCTTCCCGACCCGACGCTCGCCGTGGCTGACATCGCCGGCGCCGGCGAAACGGCGGGCGATGCGCTGCAGGCCTATAACCCTGCGCATTACGGCTATCAGCAGTTGCGCGAAAAGCTGATCGAGCTGAGGGCGCAACGCGCCGCGGCGCCTGCTTCCGACAGACTCTACGCGGCCGCCGAGAGCGTCTCGCAAAGCGACGCTCTGCCGCCTGCGGGCAAACCCAAGCGGCGCCGCGCCGCCGCGCTCGCCAAAGCTTCGACCGCGCGCGTCGAAGCGGAAATCATCGCCAATATGGAGCGCTGGCGTTGGCTGCCGCGCGATCTCGGCGACGAGCGGGTCGAAGTGAACATCCCCGATTTCGAACTCGCCGTCGTCCGCAACGGCGAAGTGACGCATCGAACGCGGGTTATCGTCGGCAAGGAGACGACGCCAACGCCGATCTTCTCAAACGCGTTGCAATACATCATCGTCAATCCCTATTGGAACGTGCCGCCGTCGATCCTGAACAAGGAACTGCTGCCGAAGGCCAATGGCGACCCCGCCGCGATCGCGGCGAGCGGCTTCAACGTCTCCTATCGCGGCGGCAAGCTCGTCGTCCGCCAGCCGCCCGGCGAGCGCAATGCGCTGGGCCGCATCAAATTCATGTTCCCCAACGACTTCTCGGTCTATCTGCACGATACGCCGTCGCGCCATCTGTTCGCTGCGTCGCATCGCGCCTTCAGCCATGGCTGCATGCGCGTCGACGCGCCTTTTGCCCTCGCCGAAGCCGTGCTCGGCCCGGGCAGCGGCTGGTCGGAAAGCCGCGTGCGCCGACTGATCGGCGGCTCCGAGCGCTACATCAATCTCTCAAAGCCGCTGCCGATCCACATCGAATATTTCACCGCTTATGTCGATGAAGGCGGGCGCCTCGTGCTGCGCCCCGATCTCTACGGCTATTCCGCCCGCGTGCGCCACGCGTTGGGGTTAGACGTCTGATCCCTTCACAGTTGCGGAAAAAAGCGCGGCGCAGCCGACGGTTTCGACGCTCACCGCGCTGAAGCGTTTTTCGAGTTCGCGGGTCAGCGTCTCCAAATCGTCCTGCGTATTCGAGAATGTGCCTTTCGAATTATAGAAGTTCATCAGCCTCCGCGCCCCAAAGCTGCGCGCAACTCCGCCCTGCAGCAGGGTCGAGCCGAAGACAACCGCGCCTGGTGACAGCAAGGGCGACAGAAAATCGAAGGCGCGCGCCTTCGTCGCCATATCGCCCGGCAGGCAGTGAAGGAGATAATTCACGCCAAGCGAGTCGAATTTGGCGCCGTCGAATTCGATTGGCTCCAGTACATTGCGCACATAGAGCTCAGGTCGGTAGCGCGCGATGCGCCGCGCCGCAAATTGCAGCGCGTCGCGATTTAGATCCATGAGCGCGATACGGGGCGTCGGAGTCGGAAAGCGGCAGCGATCGAGAAAATAGCCGGTGCCGACGCCGACATCGAGGTGATTGCTGCTGACATGCCGATCATAGTGGACGAGCGCCCGCGACGTTGGACATTTCCATACCCATCGATTGGACAGGCCGAGCACCAGCACGTCGTAGATCGCGAGCATTTTGGGCGTGTAGATCGCCTGTCCGGCATGAATTTGCTCGGTTGTAGCGGGCATCGTGGTTGCTCCGAGGACGACGGCCAACGCAGGGGGTGACAGCAGCCCGGCCGCGTGGAAAAAGCCTATCTCATGTCCGTAAGACACTGCTAAGGCTGCATGCCTCCGCCGCCCCTTCTCGCCCTGCAAGGCGTCACCCTGACGCTTGGCGGCAAGCCGCTGCTCGACGGCGCCGATCTAACCGTCGCGCCCGGCGCTCGGCTCTGCGTCGTCGGCCGCAACGGCTCCGGCAAATCGACGCTTCTTAAAATCGCGGCCGGCGAAATCGAGCCCGACGGCGGGACGCGCTTTCTTCAGCCCGGCGCCTCATTGCGCTATCTGCCGCAGGAGCCGGATTTCTCCGGCTCCGCCACGACCATCGCCTATGTCGAAGCCGGTCTCGGACCGTTGGACGATCCCCACGTCGCCCGGACGCTGCTCAATGATCTGGGACTCCAAGGCGATGAAGACCCCGCGCGCCTCTCGGGCGGCGAAGCGCGGCGCGCGGCGCTCACCCGCGTTCTCGCGCCCGAACCCGACATTCTGCTCCTGGACGAGCCGACGAATCACCTCGACCTGCCGACGATCCTGTGGCTCGAAGAAAAGCTCGCCGGTCTGCGCTCGGCGCTCGTGCTCATCAGCCACGACCGCCGCTTTCTTCAGGATCTGACCAAAGAAACGCTGTGGATCGATCGCGGCCGCACCCGCCATCTGGCGCGCGGCTTCAGGGAATTCGAGGCCTGGCGCGACCGCGAGCTGGAGGAAGAAGAAAAGCGGCAGCACAAATTGGAGCGCAAAATCGTCGCCGAGGAACATTGGCTGCGACATGGCGTCTCCGGCCGGCGCAAGCGCAATATGAAGCGGCTTGCCGGCCTGCATCATCTGCGCGCCGAACGGCGCAACCGCGTGATGCCGACGGGCGACGTGAAGCTTGAAGCAAGCGAGGCGCAGCTTTCCGGCAAACTCGTCATCGAAGCGATCAGAATCGGCAAATCATTCGGCGAACGCGTCATCGTCGCGAATTTCACGACGCGCATTCTGCGTGGCGACCGTTTGGGGATCGTCGGCGCCAACGGCGCCGGCAAGACGACGCTGGTCAATCTCCTGACCGGCGCGCTCGCCCCTGACGCCGGTAAGGTTCGGCTCGGCGCTAATCTCGACATGGCGACGCTCGAACAAAACCGCGCGAGCCTCGATCCTGAAACCACCTTGCAAGACGCGCTGACCGGCGGCGGCTCCGATACGATCGAGATCAATGGCGAACAGCGTCACGTCATCGGCTATATGAAGGACTTTCTGTTCAAGCCCGAACAGGCGCGCACGCCGATCGGCCGGCTGTCGGGCGGCGAACGCGGACGCCTCATGCTGGCGCGCGCATTGGCCAAGCCCTCCAATCTTCTCGTGCTCGACGAACCGACCAACGACCTCGATCTCGAAACGCTCGATCTGCTGGAGGAAATGCTCGCCGATTATCCCGGCACGCTCATTGTCGTCAGTCATGACCGCGACTTTCTCGATCGCGTCGCAACGAGCGTGCTGATGAGCGACGGCGACGGCCGCTGGATCGAATATGCCGGCGGCTACAGCGACATGGTCGCGCAGCGCGGCAAGGGCGTCGAGTCGCGGGACGTGACGGCGCCGGCGCGGGAGACCAAAGAAAAGCCCGCGCCGCGCGAGAAGACGGCGACGAAACTGAAGCTCTCGTTCAAGGAACAGCATGCGCTCGCGACTCTGCCGAGCAAGATCGAGGAGTTGAACGCGAGACGCGCCAAGCTTCAGGCGCTGCTGGACGATCCTGAGCTTTACGAGAAGGACGCGCCGAAATTCGCCAAGGCGAGCGAAATGTTCGCGATGGTGGAGTCGGAACTCGCGGCTGCCGAGGAGGAATGGCTGGAACTCGAGATCAAACGCGAGACGATCGAAGGATTGTAGGGAGCCGCCCCCTTGCCTTGAGCCTGAGCGCGTTAACTTAATGCGGAGGGGGCGATGCAGAGTTGGGGGAAAAACATGACCGACAAATCGGTTCCGGCGCCTTACAGCAAAGTGACGCCCTATCTTTGCATCTCCGGCGCAGCGAAGGCGCTCGACTATTACAAAAGCGCCTTCGGCGCCAAGGAGCGCGTCCGCGTCGAACTCCCCAATGGTCTCATCGCCCATGCCGAAATCATGATCGGCGATTCGATCGTCATGCTTTCCGATGTCTATGAAGAGAGCGGGCTGACGTCGCCAAGAGCGCTCGGCGGGTCGTCAATCAGTTTGAATGTCTATGTGCCGGACGTTGATTCGATCTTCATCAAGGCTATCGAAGCCGGCGCGACCAAAATCTGCGGGCCGCAAAATATGTTCTACGGCGATCGCAGCGGAACGGTCCGCGATCCTTTCGGCCATGTCTGGGTATTCTCGACGCGCAAGGAAGAGATCACCGTCGACGAGCTTAAACGCCGCGCGCTGGATATTTACTATTCGCTGCACGCCGCGCCCGCCAAAGCAGGAGCGCCGTAATCAACGGCCCCAAGGCGAGCGCGAGCAGCGCGTCAGAAAATTCGCCGGTCGCGCCTTTGATGAGGCCGACGAGGTAGGGGCCGGCGAAGCCCGAAATATTGCCGATCGAGTTAATCACCGCGACGCCGATGACGCCATCCCCCGAACCGAGCGCCAGAGTCGTAAAGCTCCAAAACGTCGGCAGCGCCGCGATCGCGCCGACGGCGGCGACGGACAGCGCGATCATCGACAGCAAGGGCGTCGGCGCATAGGCGGCGCAGGCCAACCCCACAGCGCCAATGACGCCGGCAAGCGCCGTGTGGCCGACGGTCTCGCGCCGGCGATCTGAGCTGCGGCTCCACGCCCACATCGCGAATGCGCTGCAAACATAGGGTATCGACGCCAGCAAACTCGTGGCGACGACGCCAAAGCCGAACGACTTGATGATTTGCGGCAGCCAGAAGCCCAAGCCATAGAGCGCAATGACGATTCCAAAATAAGCGACGCCGAGAAGAAGAACGCGCATGTCCTTGAGCGCGCGCCAGTGGTCGCCGTGGTCTTGTCCTGCATCCTTCTCGAGCGCGGCGCGCAGAGACGTTTTCTCGCTTGAGGTCAGCCATTTCGCCGACTGCGGTCCGTCAGGCAGATAGAAGAAGCAGACGACGCCGAGAATGATCGAAGGCAACGCCTCCATCAGAAACAGCCATCGCCAGCCGCTGATCCCGCCGACGCCGTCCATCGCCGCCAGAATGACTCCGGAGATCGGCGATCCGATCGCGCTCGACACCGGCACTGCAATGAGGAAGCCGGCGAGCACGCGCGCGCGTTGCGCGGCGGGAATCCAATAGGTGAGATAGAGAATGACGCCCGGCGCAAAACCAGCTTCCATCACGCCGAGCAGCAGACGCAGAACGACAAAGCTCGCCTCATTCCAGATGAAGGCGGTAAGCGCCGAAACCACGCCCCAGCTGACCATGATCCGCGCGATCCAGATTCGCGCGCCGACGCGGTGCATGATGTAATTGCTCGGCGCTTCGAACAGGCAATAGCCGACAAAAAAAATGCCGGCGCCCCAGCCGAAGAATTCCGGCGTGAAACCAAGTTCGCCATTCATCGTCAGCGCCGCGAAGCCGATGTTCACGCGGTCGAGATAGGCGACGATAAATGCCGTCACGAGAAAGGGGACCAGTCGCCGCGCCGCCTTGGCGACGACGCGGTCGGCGTCGATTGTTTGAGCCGCGCGCTCCTTTGGCGGGGCGGCGACCGCCGCTTCCGACATCGGCTAGGCCCGTACGAAGCGCATCAGATGATGCCAACGATGCGGGATATCGGCGGCCAGGCGCGTAAGACCCGCCTCGCGCGCCTGCCGCTCCAGAAGCGACAATGGCTCCGGATAGTCGCTGGTCGAGACATGTTCGTAAACCGCATCCTTTTCGGCGCGCGACAGCGTCTCCCAATCCTTCTCGATCCATTCGAAATAATGTTTCAGATAGTCTGCGCGGGTTTCGTTCTCCTCGCGCATCGTGTCGACGAGCAGCAGCACGCCGCGCGGCGCCAGCGCACGCGCCGCACGGCGGAAAAACTCCGCCTTATCCTCGGTCGCGAGGTGATGCAGCACGAAACTGCTGTGGATGACGTCATAGGTCTCGCTGCCTGAGAGCGCCGACAGCATGTCGCCATGCTCGAGTTGCACAGGGCATGGCAGAGATTTGAGATTTTCGGCCGCGAGCGCCAACGCCGTGTCGGAAAGATCGACACCCTTGTAACTCGCCGGCGGGATGCGCCGCAGAATGGGCGCGAAGACTTGTGCATCGCCGCAGCCGAGATCGAGCAAGGAGAAGTCGCCGCCTTGGAAGCGCGCGCGCAAGGCGCGCTCGACATCCGCGCTGAGCGCGGCGTGGAACATCAAATCCTTGACGACGACTTTCTTATAAGTGTCCCAGAGATCGAAAATCTCGCCTGAATAGGCGTTCGTCGCATGAGCGTCCATCAGCCTGCCCCTTTGTCGCCGCTTACTTAAGGGCGAAGCCCAACGCATTTAAGGCCGCGCGCATGCGGTCGCGTCCGCTCAGCACCTCCGTCCCGCGCACCCGTGACAGCGCCTGGCGAATCCAACCCTGATCCGGTAGGCCCTGCTCCTTTTGGAAGTCCTTGAACTTCGCATCGAGCGTCTCGATCGCTTCGCGCTGCGCGTCGCCCCATTCATATTGCTCGCGATGAAGCACCGCTCCTTGTCCGAGGCGCGGTTTGACCGCGGCCTTGGCCGCGGGATCGGGAACGCCGACGGCCATGCCGAAAACGGCGAAGACATTCGGCGGCAGGTTCAATTCCTTGGCGACGTCTTCAGGCTTGTTGCGCATGGCGCCGATATAGCAGCAGCCAAGACCGATCGATTCGAGCGCGGTGACGGCGTTCTGCGCGGCGAGCGCGGCGTCGACGACGCCGGTGAGAAAGATTTCGAGATAAGGCAGCGCCGCCGCGTCGCGCCCCTTCTCGCGCCCGAGATGTTCCAGCCGCGCGAGATCGCAGAGCCAGACAAGGAAGAGCGGGCAGTCGCGGATATGTTTTTGTCCACCGGCGAAATCGGCGAGACGAATCTTGCGGGCTTCGTCTTCAACGGCGACGACGCTCCAGACTTGCAGATTGGAAGATGTCGACGCCGACTGCGCGGCGGCGACGATCGTCTCCAACGCGCCCTCGGGCAGCGGCTGATGCAGAAAATTGCGATGCGAACGATGCGCGAGAATAAGATCGAGCGTGTCGTTCCACTGCGTCGGCTTTGGCGAATCGTCGCGACGATAGCGCTCAAACATCGCCGCCGCGCCACGCGGATCGAAGGGTTGCGGGCTTAAGGGCTTGTTCATGGCGCTTCCTTTAGGCGCGTTGCTCTGCTGGCGCAACATGCCGCATCTACGCTTTATTGACTTTTCTGTATATTATGGACATATACAAAGATGGTCAATTTCGAACATGTCGTCGGGTTCGAATGGGATGACGGCAACGCCCGAAAAAGCCAAGAAAAACATGGTGTCAGCCAAGCGGAGGCCGAACAGATTTTCGTCAATGAACCGCTGATCGTGCCCGACGATTTGGCGCATATTGAGAGGGAGCCGCGCTATCACGCTCTGGGCCGAACGGACGCATCTCGACTGCTGCATGTCACATTCACGCTCCGCTCGAACGGGACGCGCATTCGAGTGATCTCGGCGCGCGACATGAGCCGCAAGGAACGATTACGCTATGAGCAAGACGACTAAGCCTATTCCAACTTTCGCAACCGAAGCAGATGAGCGCGCTTATTGGGAAAGTCACGACTCGGCGGAACATGTCGACTGGAGTAAGGCCAAACGCGTTCGAATGCCCAATCTCAAGCCTTCGACAACGTCGATTTCTCTGCGGCTTCCTGTCGGTCTGCTGGAGCAGATCAAGATTGCCGCCAACAAGCGCGACGTTCCCTACCAGTCGCTCATCAAAATCTGGCTCGCCGAGAAGGTTCGCTGACCGAGCGCTCGCGATCGTCATTGCGAGGAGCGCAGCGACGAAGCAATCCAGCGCCGCCGAGCGCGATTCTGGATTGCTTCGCCTTCGGCTCGCAATGACGGCGCGCGAGCTTGTCATTCCCGGCAGGCCGAAGGCCTGACCGGGAATCCAGAGCAACGTCGCGAAAGATTGTTTCTTTCTGGATTCCCGATCGCGCGCTTCGGGAATGACATTCGGCCTGATGCGTCCTCACACCCGCTTTGGTACCAATATCGCACGAAAATCGTTGACGTTGGTGCGCGTCGGCTTGGTCACGACGAGATCGCCGAGCTTCTCGAAAGCGGTGTAGGCGTCATTATTGGTGAAGAGCGCCTTCAGATCGACGCCCGCCTGCTTCGCGCGCGCGAATGAATCCGCGGTCATGATCGCGCCGGCGTTGTCCTCGCTGCCGTCGATGCCATCGGTGTCGCAGGCGATCGCCGCTATGCCGCCGAAGCCTTCGAGCGCCAACGTCAGACCCAGCAAGAATTCGGCGTCGCGTCCGCCACGCCCCTTGCCGCGCACAGTGACTGTCGTCTCGCCGCCCGAGATGATCGCGACCGGCGGTTCAAAAGGCTGACCGTGGATTGCGATCTGTTTCGCGACGCCGGCATGCACCAGCGCCACGTCGCGCGACTCGCCTTCAAGATCGCCGAGAATGCAGGGCGTGAATCCCGCCGATTTGGCGACCGCCGCGGCCGCGTCGAGCGAACCCTGCGGCGTGGCGATGAGAATGTTCTGCACCTTTTCGAAAATGGCGTCGCCTGGCTTGGGCGTTTCGCATGCCGACTTTTGCAGATGCGCGAGCACGGCGGGCGGCGCGTCGATCTTATATTTGGCGATGACGGCGAGCGCGTCTTCGCGCGTCGTCGGATCGGGAACCGTGGGGCCGGAGGCGATCACCGAAAGATCGTCATTCGGCACGTCGGAAATCATCAGCGCCACCACGCGCGCCGGCGCGGCGGCGCGGGCGAGACGCCCGCCCTTGATCGCCGAGAGATGTTTGCGGACGCAATTCATCTCGGAAATATTCGCGCCGCTCTTTAAGAGCGCCTTGTTCACCGCCTGCTTTTCTTCAAGCGTGACGCCATCGGCAGGCAGCGCCATCAGCGCCGAACCGCCGCCGGAAATCAGCGCGAGGACAAGGTCGTCTTCGGAAAGCCCCTGCACCTTCTGCAAAATGCGCTTCGCCGCCTCGCGGCCGGCGGCGTCCGGCACAGGATGCGAGGCTTCAATCACTTCGATCTGCTTCGTCGGCGTGCCATGCTCATAGCGCGTGACGACAAGCCCTTCGAGCGGACCGCTCCAATGCGCCTCGACCGCCGCCGCCATGGAGGCCGCCGCCTTGCCGGCGCCGACGACGATCGTGCGGCCTTTGGGCGGCGCGATCTTTGCAAGATGCGGCGGCAGGCATACGGCAGGCGACGCGGCGCCGACGGCGGCGTCGAACATGGCGCGAAGGAGGTGGCGGTCGTCTTGGGACATAGGCTTCGAAGTCCGTTCACAATTCGCTGTTTCTCCCTTCTCCCGCTTGCGGGAGAAGGGAGCGCCCAACGTTCCGCCTTCTTACGCCGCCATTGCGTTGGCCTTTTCGATCAGCGCCTCGGCCATGCGGATCGAGGCGATGTCGATCAGGCGGCCGTCGAGAGAGACAGCGCCCTTGCCTTCCTTGGCGGCCTGCGCCATCGCGTCGAGGATGCGACGCGCCTTGTTCACTTCCGCTTCCGACGGCGTGAAAACCTGATTGGCGAGTTCGATCTGCGACGGATGGATCGCCCATTTGCCTTCATAGCCGAGCACCGCGGCGCGCTTGGCGGCGGCGATATAGCCGTCCGGATCGCCGAAGTCGCCGAAGGGGCCGTCGATCGGACGCAGGCCATAGGCGCGGCAGGCCACCATCATCCGCGTCTGCGCCGCATGCCACTGATCGGCCCAGTAATATTCGCGATTGCCGCTCGCGTCCTTGTCGGTGAGCACGCCGTAATCCGGATTGACGCCGCCGATGACGGTGGTGCGGGCGCGGGTCGACGCCGCATAGTCGGCGACGCCGAAGGACATTGCCTCAAGGCGCTTCGACGACTGGGCGATGGCCTCGACATTGGCCATGCCGAGCGCGGTCTCGATCAGGATTTCGATGCCGATCCGCTTGGTGCGCTTTTTGAACTGCTCGATCTGCGTGATCATCATGTCGATCGCATAGACGTCGGCCGGAACGCCGACCTTGGGGATCAGCACGATGTCGAGGCGCGGGCAGTTTTCGAGAACGTCGACGACGTCGCGATAGCAATATTGCGTGTCGAGACCATTGATGCGCAGCGTCATCACCTTCTTGCCCCAGTCGATGTCATTGAGGCCCTGGATGATGTTCTTGCGCGCCTGCTCCTTGTCGTCGGGCGCGACCGCGTCTTCAAGATCCAAAAAGATCTGGTCGGCCTTCGACTGGGCGGCCTTTTCAAACATGCCCGGCGCGGAGCCCGGCACGGCAAGCTCCGAACGATGGAGACGCGGCGTCGCCTGCTCGATTAAAGTGAAGCTCATATCTTTACCCCTTCCTGTTGAATTAGCCTGTGGCGCCTAAGCCGGCGGCGACGCAGCTGATCGACAGCAGCAGAGGCACTTTGACAGCCTCTTTCTCCGCTTCGTCCTTTGCCTCACGGAACCGGCGAAGCAGCGCCACCTGCTCGCGATTGACCTCGTTGATAGTTTGCAGGCGATGCGACAGCCGCGCCTGATATTCCTTGAAGCGATCCGCCAGTTCGACGCCGCCCGCGACGCGCAGCACCATCTCGCGCGTTAGAGCGAATTCGTCTTCAATCTCCTTGAAGATTTTGATGCGCACGGCTTCATCCGCGACCAGTCCGGCATATTGCTTGGCGATCGAAAGATCGACCAGCGCGAGCGTCTTCTCGACCTCGTCGATGATCAACCGGAACATCCGCGAATCTTCGAACATGCGGCGCAACAGCTCCAGGCCGCGCTCGCCGCGCACGTCGACGAAATTCTTCAACCCGGAGCCGACGCCGTACCAGCCGGTGATCGAATGGCGGTTCTGCGCCCAGGCGAAGACCCAGGGGATCGCGCGCAAATCGGCGAGGCTTTTCGCGCCGAAGCGTCGCGCCGGCCGCGAGCCGATATTGAGCAGCGAAATCTCTTCGAGCGGGCTCGCCGCCTGGAAATAGGCGACAAGACCTGGGTCGCCGATAAATTTCGCATAAGCCGCGAAGGAGGCGCCGGAAATCTCTTCGAGAGCCTCGTCGAATTCCGCGTGCGGCGCCAGCGCTTCCTCGCGCTCCGATTTCAGCGCATGCTGGAAGACTGACGACGCCAGAAGCTCCATCTGATAGGCCGCCGTTCCGCGATTGGCGTATTTGAACGAGACGACTTCACCCTGTTCCGTAACGCGGAAGCGGCCGCGGATTGAGCCCGCCGGCTGGGCCGCGATGGCATGGCCGGTCGGCGCGCCGCCGCGCGAGACCGAGCCGCCGCGTCCGTGGAAGAAGGCGATGGCGACGCCCTGCTCGCGTCCGACCTGCGTGAGGCGCGCCTGCGCCTTGAAGAGCTCCCAGTTCGACGACAGAAAGCCGCCGTCCTTATTCGAGTCGGAATAGCCGATCATCACCTCTTGCAGATTGCCCTGCCAGCGCGTCGAGCGGCGCACGACCGGCACTTGCAAGAGATCGCGCATGATCGCCGGCGCGGCGCGCAGATCGCCGATCGTCTCGAAGAGCGGCACGATCGGCAGCGTTAGAATCTCGATTCCGGGTTCGTCGAGGAAGAGGCCTGCCTCCTTGGCGAGGAGGTAGACGCCGAGAACGTCGACCGCCGAACGGGTCATCGACAAAATGAAACCGCCGAACGCTTCACGGTCGAGCTGCATGCGCATTTCGGCGACGACCTCGAACATTTCGATGACGTCTCGCGCATCGGCGGAAAGTTTTTCGCGCGGGACCGGCGCCGTGCGGGGCTTGGCGAGTTCGGCGAGCAGAAAGTCGCGCCATTCGGGGGCTTCAAGATCGGGCGGGGTTTCGCCGCCGGTCTTGAGGCGCCACAATTCTTCGAGCGCCTGCGTCGTGCGCGTCGTGTTCTGTCGAATGTCGAGACGCACCGTGCTGAATCGGAAGATTTCCACCGCGCGGCGCAGCGGTCGCACGAGATCGGTCGCGAGCGCATCGCTTTTGGCTTCGATTAGGGCCTTTTCAAGCACGAGCAGGTCGGCGATGAGATCGTCGGCGCTCGCGTAGCGCGGACCCCTCGCCGGTTCGCCAGTCACGGCGCGCAGCGTCTGGTCGAGCTTACGCAGGATCGTCGACACGAACTGTCGATAGGGCTCGTTCTGATTGCGCGCTTCGATCGCGGCGCCGTCCGGCAGAGCGGCGAGACGTTCAGCGAGTTCCTCACGGAATGACGCAGGAATGTCGGCAGCGCGCTGACTGATCGACAACATGCGCGCAAGGTCGACGACGCGCGTTCGATAGTAATTCAAGCTTGCAGAAGCGTTTTCGCGCATCGTGCGACGCGTGACGTCATTCGTCACGAAAGGATTGCCGTCGCGATCGCCGCCGATCCAGGAGCCGAATTGGAAGAAAGGCGCGATCTCGAACGTCTCGTTGGGATAGTGGCGTCTTAGCGCGCGTTCGCAGGTCGACAGCAGCTCCGGCGCGAGATCGAAAATGCTCTCGTGAAAGAAGTGCTGGCCCCAGGCGACTTCCTGATCGACGGTGGGCTTTTCGAGATGCAATTCGCCGGTGAGCCACAGAAGCTCGATCTGATCATAGATCGATTTCACCAGCGCTTCGCGCTCGCGGTCGGTCCAGCGGGTCGATTCGAGTTCGCGCAGCAGCAGATAGATGCGGCGATATTTTTCAAGGATCGAGACGCGCTTTGCCTCGGTCGGATGGGCGGTGATGACCGGACGGATGCGCAGCGTCTGCAATTGCGCGCGAATCTCATCGGGCGCGACGCCTGACGCCGCCGCGCTCGACAACACATAGTCGAAGGTGCCGAGCAGCTTGTCGTGGCCTTTTTCGCGTTCGATCCGGCGGCGCCGGCGCATGGCGTAGGCCTGCTCGGCGATCGAGACGAGCTGAAACAGAATGCCCTGCGCCTGAAGCGCGCGCGCCATCTGCCGCGGCTCGAGACCCGCGCCCGCCTTGGAGTCGCGTACGACGGCTTCGATCTCCGGCGTGTGGCGGTGGATGACGGTGAGCAATTGCTCGCGAAGGAATGCTGACGCTTCGGTGACCGAACGAGTCGCATAAGCCGACGGCAGGCCAGTCGAAGACGTGCTCCTCAAAGTCTGGGTCTCGGCGGTCATCAAGACTCCTTAGGCGCTCGCGCGTCTGAGACGAACGGCTCTCGCGACATGAGTGCAGACGTCGACGCACGGCGGCGCCGGCGTCGGTCCTATCCTTCAGGCGCTCTGCAATACTTTGGCGACGGTCGATCCGAATTCGGCCGGGCTCGGCGCGACGGTCAGGCCGTAGGATTTCATGATCTCGGTTTTCTCTGCGGCGCTGTCGCCGGTCGCCGAAATGATCGCGCCGGCATGGCCCATGCGGCGTCCTTTCGGGGCGGTGAGGCCCGCGACGAAGCCGATCACCGGCTTGGAGAAATTCTCCTTGATCCAGGCGGAGGCCTCCGCCTCCTGCGGACCGCCGATTTCGCCAATGATGAGCACCGCCTTGGTCTCCGGGTCTTTGTCGAAGAGCACCAGATGGTCGAGGAAGGACGAGCCGTTGATCGGATCGCCACCGATGCCGACCGAGGTCGAGATGCCGAGTCCGAGCGCCTTCAGCTGCGACGCCGCTTCATAGCCGAGCGTGCCGGAGCGCGAGATAAGGCCGACATTGCCCTGCTTGTAGATATGGCCAGGCATGATGCCGAGCATCGCCTTGCCGGGCGAAATGATGCCGGCGCAATTGGGCCCGACCATCATCGGCCGACGGTCCTTCGGAAAGCGCAAGAAATAGCGCTTCACGCGCATCATGTCCTGCGCCGGAATGCCGTCGGTGATCGAGCAGATCAGGCGAACGCCCGAGTCGGCCGCCTCCATGATCGCGTCGGCGCAGAAGGCCGGCGCGACGAAGGTGATCGACGCCTGCGCGCCGGTCTCGCGCACCGCTTCGCGCACGGTGTCGAACACCGGCACGCCGTGATGAGTCTTGCCGCCCTTTCCGGGCGTGACGCCGGCGACGACATTGCTGCCGTAGTCGATCATCTCCTTGGTGTGAAAGCTGCCCTTGTCGCCGGTGATGCCCTGAACCAGGATCGGCGTCTTTTCGTCAATGAGAATGCTCATGTGTCGTTCTCCGGCGCTTACTTGGCGCCCTTATAGGCGGCGACGGCTTTTTCGGCGGCTTCGGCCAGCGTGTCGGCCTGAATGATCGGAATGCCGCTCTCAGCGATGATCTTCTTGCCTGCTTCGACATTGGTGCCGGCGAGGCGCACGACGAGCGGCACGCCCTCGATCTTCTCAGCGCGCACCGCGTCAACGACGCCCTGCGCAACCCAGTCGCAACGATTGATGCCGGCGAAAATATTGACGAGCACGACTTTCACGCGCCGATCGGACAGAACGAGGCGGAAGGCCGTCGCGACGCGCTCCGGCGAAGCGCCGCCGCCGACATCGAGGAAGTTCGCCGGATTGCCGCCGGCGTGCTTGATCATGTCCATCGTCGCCATGGCGAGGCCGGCGCCATTGACGATGCAGCCGATTTCGCCATCGAGACCGATGTAGTTGAGCGCATGCTCCGACGCCTGCGCCTCGCGCGGATCGCTCTGCGAAGGGTCGTTCATGTCGACGATGTTGCGGCGGCGGAACAGCGCATTGTCGTCGAAGGACATTTTCGCGTCGAGCGCGAGCACCTTATCGTCCTTGGTCACGACGAGCGGATTGATCTCGAGCATGGTTGCGTCATTGTCGCGGAAGGCGCGATAGGCGCCCATGATCGTCTTGACCGCGCGCGACACCTGCTTGAGATTGAGCCCAAGCTGAAAGGCGAGTTCGCGCGCCTGAAACTGCTGCAGGCCGACGGCGGGCTCGACGATCACCTGAAGCAGTTCGTCGGGCGTGTTCTTGGCGATCTCTTCGATCTCCATGCCGCCATGTTTCGACGCGATGACGCGCACCCGCTCCAATTTGCGGTCGAGCACATAGCCGAGATAAATCTCGCGCTCGAAAGGATCGGCGACTTCGACATAGACGCGCTGCACCGGCTTGCCCTCAGGCCCGGTCTGCGCGGTGACGAGCCGCTTGCCGAGAAGATCGCGCGCCGCCTGCTGCACTTCGTGATAGGTGCGGCAGAGCTTGACGCCGCCCGCCTTGCCGCGCGCGCCGGCGTGAATCTGCGCCTTGACGACCCAATGCGAGCCGCCGAGCTCAGTCGCGGCGTAAACCGCCTGGTCCGGGCTGAAGGCGACCGTGCCCGGCGGAATATCGACGCCGTGGCTCGCCAGAATTTCCTTGGCCTGATACTCGTGGACGTCCATTTCAGTCCTCTCCTCGCAATTTCAGCGCGGCTTCCTCAGCCACCGATCTTGGCTTTGACCGTGTCATAGACCGCTTCAGTCTCCGCGGCGGCTTTGGCGAGCAGCGCATTGACTTCGGCAAGCTGCGTCTCGGCGAAGTCGCGGTCCTTGATCGCCTTGGCGTTGATGAAGACATTGAGCGCGCAGCTGCGCAGACCGGCGTTGGCGGCGAGCACCGCGACTCCGGCGTCGCTGATGACGTTGAGATTGCCCTTGTCGGCTGCTTCCTTCGACAGAGCGATGACCTCGTAGCAGACCTTGCAGGTCTTCAACGGCGCCAGCGTCGCCTCCTTCAGCGCCGCCTGGATCGCCGCCGAGCGCGCGGCCTTCTCCTCATCCGTGCCACGCGGCAGGCCATAGGCGCCCATCAGCGTATTGAAGGCGACAACGTCTTCATCGACGCCCGCCGTCAGTTCGGCGCGCACTTTCTCGGCCTTGGCGAGGGTCTGCTGAAGATCGGCCGACACCGCTTCGTAATTCTTCTTGCCGATCGTCAGATTGCACACCATCGAAACCAGCGCCGCGCCCATCGCGCCGGACAGCGCCGCCGCGCCGCCGCCGCCGGGAGTCGGCGCGTCACTTGCGAGTTCGTCGAGGAATTTTCCGATCGTATCGTTCTTGGCGCTCATATCTTTCCTCGCTCAGGCGAGCACTTTGGCTTGCGCGTAAATGTTTTCGCAGTCGAACACCTGGTCGGCGGCCTCGAACAGCTTGCCGACGCATTCGCGATGCAATTTGAGCTTGAGCCCACCGAGGCCCAGCGCGCCGATGACGATCTTGTTGTGGCGCTCCTTAGCCTTGTCCGTCGCCTCAACGCCGCCGATTCCGAGCGGCGGCTGCGCGTTGCAGTCGGCGATAAGCTCGATCGTCGAATCGTTCTGCCAGTCCTTCTCGTCAAGCAGCGGCACGCCGATGGCGCCCGCCGCGAAGACGATCTGCGCGCCTTTGCACGCCGCCGCGCGCGCGGCGTTGTCGGCGGCTTCGATCGCCACGGGCGTGAAGCTGAAGCGCTCCTCGATGGCCTTGGCGGCCGCTTCAGCGCGAGACTTATGACGCGACGTAATGGCGACTTCGGCGCCTTCGATATTGAGCATCGCCGCGGCGCGCATACCGACCGGGCCGGTGCCAGCGAGAACCACCGCCTTCTTGCCCTTGAGCGGACTCGCCTTGGCGAGCAGCGCCACGCCAGCCGCCGCGGTGGTGTTGGAGCCGTTCGAATCGAGCATCGCCGAGACGCGGAAATTCGAGAAGAAGCGCTTCTTCACCGCCTTGAACACGGCTTCGCCGGCCGTCATCGAGCCGCCGCCGACGAAAATCGCGGTATTTTGTTTTTCCTTCGGCCCGCGCGTGTAGATGCAGCCGTCGACCAGCGCGCCGACGTTTTCAGGCGTCACGGCGCCATAGCCGATGATGTGATCGGCGCCGCCGTCATAGCCGACCACCGTGTCGAACACGCTCGGAACCGGGTCGGTGTCGAACAGGAAAAGCAGTTTTTTGGTCATTGGCTTTCCTTAGGCCGCGTCATGGCCGGGCTTGTCCCGGCCATCCACGCCGAGACGTTGCGCAACATTTTTTTGCTTCGCAGCGGCGCCGCGTGGATGCCCGCGACAAGGGCGGGCATGACGCGGCAGTTGGAAGCGAGGCACGTCGTCCTCACCCCGTCACGACATTGCGCGGGCTGCCGGCGACAAAGGCGTCGATATTGTCGACGAGCTGGTCGGCGAGAACCTGCATCGCCTCTTTCGAGGCCCAGGCGACATGCGGCGTGATGATGAGATTGGGAATCGTCGGGTCCAGAAGAATATTGCCGTTCTTCGGCGGCTCGACGGTCAAAACGTCCATTCCGGCGCCGGCGATGACGCCATTGCGCAACGCGTCGGCAAGCGCCTGCTCGTCGATGATCCCGCCGCGCGCAGTGTTGATGATGCAGGCGCTCTTCTTCATCGACGCGAATTCCTTCGCGCCGATCATGTTCTTTGTTTCCGACGTGAGCGGCAGGTTGAGCGTCACGACGTCGGCTTCGCGCAGAATGGTCGCGACGTCGACCTTGTTCGGCAGGTCCATCACGTCGTTAATCAGCACCTTCATGCCCAGCGCGACCGCGCGCTTTTCGATTTCCTTGCCGAGCGCGCCATAGCCGACAATGCCCAGCGTCGAGCCGGCGATGTCATAGATCGGATAGTCGAAATAGCAGAACTGATTGGCGTAGCCCCAGCGGCCCTGCCGCACCGAATTATAGTAATTGATCAGATTGCGGCGCAGCGCGAAGAGCAGCGCGAACACATGTTCGGGCAGCGTGTTGAAGGCGTAGTTGCGGATGTTGGAGACGACAATTCCGTTGGCGCTCGTATAGGCCTTGTCGATCACATCGGTGCCGGTCGCGGCGACGGCGATCAGCTTGAGATCAGGAAGCTGCTTCAACGTCGCTTCGCGCAGCGGCACCTTATTGGTGATGCAGATCGTGGCGCCTTTCAGACGTTCGACGATCTGGTCGGGCGCCGTCTGCGCATGTTCCGTATAGTCGTGAGGAAAATTCGGCTTGCGCACATTGGCGTCCAGCGTTTCGCGATCGAGAAAGACGATTTTGTGCGACATGTCCCCAGTTTCCCCTCACGTCATTCATTCTTGTCGGCAGTCGGCAATCGGGCTTCGGCAGTCGATATTCTCCGACTGCCGACTGCCTATTGCCGACTTACATCTTCAATAGCGGATTGGCGCGATAGACCGCCTGCGCCGCCGCAACGCCGGAGCCGGGCGTCACCTTGATGCCGTTGTCGAGCATCGCCATTTCGGCGCCGGCGATGGCGCCGAGCAGCATCAGCTCGTTCAAATCACCGAGATGGCCGATGCGGAACACTTTGCCCGCGACTTCCGAGAGGCCGGCGCCGAGCGCGAGATTGTAGCGCTTGTAAGCGGTCTCGATGACCTTGGCGGCGTTATAGCCTTCCGGCACCACAATGGCGGTGACGGTGTCGGAATTCCACTTCGGCTCCTTCGCGCAGCACTTGAGGCCCCATGCCGCGACCGCGGCGCGACAGCCCTCGGCGAGGTGGTGGTGGCGCTTGTAAACCTGATCGAGGCCCTCCTCGAACAGGATCGAGAGCGATTCCTTGAGGCCATAGAGCAGCGGCACGGAGGGCGTATAAGGGAAATAGCCGATCGCGTTCTGGGCGATCATGTCCTGGAATTCGAAATAGGCGCGGCGACCCTTGTTGGTCTTGCCCTTTTCGATCGCTTTCGGGCTCGCCGCCATCAGCAGCAGCCCGGCCGGCAGCATGAAGCCCTTCTGCGAGCCCGACACGATCACGTCGACGCCCCATTCGTCCATTTTGAAATCCATGGACGCGACCGAGGACACGCCATCGACGAAGAGCATCGCCGGATGTTTGGCGTTGTCCATCGCCTTGCGCACCGCCGCGATGTCGGAGGTGACGCCGGTCGCCGTCTCGTTATGCGTGGCGAGAACCGCCTTGATCTCGTGATTCTTGTCGGCCTTCAGCGTCTCTTCGATCAGCTCCGGATCATTGCCGGTGCCCCACTCGCGCTCCTGCACGATGACGTCCAGGCCCTGGCGCTTGCAGAGGTCAATCCACAGATGGGAGAACTGGCCGAAGCGCTGCGCCAGAACCTTGTCGCCGGGCGACAGCGTGTTGGTGATCGCGGCTTCCCAGCCGCCCGTGCCTGAAGCCGGGAAAATGAAGGCGTGGCCCTTCTCGGTGCCAAACACCTTCTTTAGACCCGGGAACAGCGGCTTGATCAGGTCGGGAAAGGTCGGCGAGCGATGGTCTTCGGAGGCCACCGCCATCGCCCGCACGATGCGATCGGGAAGATTGGTCGGACCCGGCACAAAAAGAAAATTCTTGCCGGGAATTCTGGAATTCAACATTTCTTATGCTCCTTTCGAGCCGCAGGATTTGGAGGGCGCGGCGCCAGCGGCGCCGGGAATGGGTTAGAACAGTCCGGCGATGCGGCCGGACTCATCGACATAGATGTTGTTGGCGGCAGGAACCTTCGGCAATCCCGGCATCGTCATGATGTCGCCGCACACCGCCACGATGAACTCGGCGCCGGCCGACAGACGCAATTCGCGGATCGGAATCGTGAAGCCCGAAGGCGCGCCCTTGGCGTTCTGATCGGTCGAGAAACTATATTGCGTCTTGGCGATGCAGACGGGAAATTTGCCGAAGCCTTCCTTCTCCAATTCGGCGAAACGCGCCTTGATGCTCGAGTCGTAGGAGATGTCGGCGGCGCCGTAGAGCTCCTTGGCGATCGTGCGCACCTTGTCGGCAAGCGGCATGTCGTCCGGATAGAGCGGCTTGAAGTTCGAGGGCTGCGTCTCGATCGTCTTGACGACGGCGTTGGCGAGGTCCGCCGCGCCGGCGCCGCCGGAGCCCCAATTGTCGGCGACGACGCATTCGACGCCTTCCGCCTTGCAGAGCTTGTCGAGCGCCGCCATCTCCGCCGCGGTGTCCGACGAGAATTTGTTTATCGAGACGAGCACCGGCACGCCGAATTTGCGGACATTGCCGATATGACGCTTCAGATTCTCGAAGCCCTTCTCGACCGCCGCGACATTTTCGGCCTTCAGATCGTCCTTGGCGACGCCGCCATGCATTTTGAGCGCGCGGATCGTCGCGACGATCACCGTGATGTCAGGCGTCAAGCCCGCCTTACGGCATTTGATGTCGAAGAACTTCTCGGCGCCGAGATCGGCGCCGAAGCCCGCCTCGGTCACGACGTAATCGGCGAGCTTCAAACCGGCCTTGGTCGCAATGACCGAGTTGCAGCCATGCGCGATATTGGCGAAGGGGCCGCCATGAATGATCGCTGGATTGTTCTCCAAAGTCTGCACGAGATTGGGCGCGATCGCGTCCTTAAGCAGCGCCGCCATTGAGCCCGCCGCCTTAAGTTCGGAGGCGCGCACGCTTTTCTTCTCGCGCGTCTGGCCGACGATGATGTCGCCCAACCGCCGCTGCAGATCGGCGAAATCCGAGGCGAGGCAGAAAATCGCCATCACTTCCGAGGCGACGGTGATGTCGAATCCGTCCTCGCGGGCGAAACCGTTCGAGACGCCGCCGAGCGATGACACGACGGAGCGCAAGGCGCGGTCGTTCATGTCGACGACGCGCCGCCACGAGACGCGGCGCGAGTCGATCTTAGGCTCGCCGCCCCAATAGATGTGATTGTCGATCAGCGCCGCGAGCAGATTGTTCGCCGCGCCGATCGCGTGGAAGTCGCCGGTGAAGTGGAGGTTGATGTCCTCCATCGGCACCACCTGCGCATAGCCGCCGCCGGCCGCGCCGCCCTTCACGCCAAAGCACGGGCCGAGCGACGGCTCGCGCAGACAGCACAGCGCTTTCTTGCCGATGTAATTGAGACCGTCGGTGAGTCCCACGGTGGTCGTCGTCTTGCCTTCGCCGGCGGGCGTCGGCGTAATCGCCGTGACGAGGATCAGCTTGCCGTCGGCCTGGCCCGCGAGGGAGGAAATATAGTCGAGGGAGATTTTGCCCTTGTAATGGCCATAGGGCTGCACATGTTCGGCCGGGATGCCGAGCTTGTCGCGGGCGACGTCAATGATTGGCCGCATCTTAGCGGCCTGCGAAATCTCGATGTCGGACTTCGGCGCAAGATGCTGATTGTCTTTTCCGCTCGCGCCTGGCGCGGCGGCTGACCTTTCTGACATGCAGTCCACTCCCTCTCGGGCCAGCGTCGCTCAGGGCCCAGAATTCGTTATTTCGGTCACTGGAGAAACGAGTCGGCGCCGCCGAACCGCTCCCCGGTCGACCGGGCTGAAATCCTGCCGATGTCAGGCTGCAGCCTTTTATTTTGCGACCGTAGTTTTCTCCAATCCGCGCATCAAGGCCCGCGTTCGCCGCAACAAGCCGACACGCGCACTGAATCCGCTTACTGAAACATTCAATGGCGGACATTCCGTATGACGGGAATCAAAATTGCTCGTCAAGCCGGCAAAACCGCAGTCGGCGCCTCGTCGCCAACGGCGCCGCAATGCGGTCGCCCCTCGCTCGACGGCGCGCGCCAGTTGGATCACTTATTCGACAAGCCGGTCGCGCGCCTATACTTCAACCACCCCATCGAATAGGCGTCGGCGGGCCGCTTCCGTTTCGCCGAATCCGCGCATTCGTTACAGGAATCATGACGCTTCCCATACATCCGAAAGGCTAATGCGGCGGGTCTGGAGAGGCGCGTGACGCGCAGCGAGGCGCCGTTCCGTCCCATCCTTGCCTATCCGAAGGACCTGCAGGCGAGCAGGCGGCGCGTCGCTGAGACGCGCCCCTTAAAAAAATTGTCGCAGTCAGCGTCGCATCCTTGACTCTATCGGCCCATCGCGATGGTCAATAGTCGTTCGGCCCTATTCCGGCTGAAAGTCGAGCGCGATGCCATTGATGCAATAGCGCAGGCCGGTGGGCGGTGGTCCGTCATTGAAGACATGCCCGAGATGCGAGCCGCAACGGCTGCAGTGCACTTCCGTGCGCACCATGCCGTAGCTGCGATCGACGGTCGAGCCAAGCGCGCCGGGAAGCGGATCGAAGAAGCTCGGCCAGCCGGTGCCGCTTTCGAACTTCTCGCCGGACTGAAACAGCGGCTGGCTACAGCCGGCGCAATTGAACGCGCCGGCGCGCTTCTCGTGATTGAGGGCGCAGCTGCCCGGGCGCTCCGTGCCATGGCCGCGCATGACCTGATATTGCTCGGGCGTGAGCAGCGCGCGCCATTCGGCGTCGGTATGGGTTACGGGAAAGCTCTCGTCGGCCATGCGCCACCGCCTCATTTTCCAAAGATTCTTCGGCTTGGGAGCCATCTTATGCCGACCGCCGACTTTCGCCAGAGGCGCCGGGCGGGATAGAGTGATCGTCCTCCAGCAAAAATGACGATTCGAGAATGAGCGACAAAAAATACGACGCCGTGGTGATCGGCTCGGGACTGGGCGGATTGACGGCGGGGGCGCTGCTTGCCCATGCCGGCTACAGCGTCTGCCTGCTCGAACGCAATTTCAGCCTGGGCGGCGCGGCCTCGGTCTATAAGGTCGGGCCGCTGACCGTTGAAGCGTCGCTCCACCAGACCTCCGACGCACGCAATCCCCGCGACGTGAAGCATGACATCCTGCGCCGGCTGGGGATACTCGACGAGATCGAATTTCTGCCAACCGGCGCCCTCTACAAGGTGCGCGGCGGCCCGGTCGGCGAGCCTTTCGAACTGCCTTTCGGCTTTGGTCCGGCCTATGAGGCGCTTGCCGACCGATTCCCCGATAAGCGCGCGGGGATTCAACGGTTTCTCGGCGAAGTCGAGCAAATCCACGACGCGCTGTGGACGTTGAAACAGGCGCGCGAGGAAGCCTCCTTCGCCAAATTCGCGCGCGGTCTGTGGGAGGTCGCGCCGGCGGCAGCCGGTTGGCAGAACTCCTTGCATGAGATCATGGAGCGAGATTTCGCCGGCTGCGAGGCGCTAAAATGCGCGCTTGGGGCCAATCTCGCCTATTACGGCGACGATCCGCGCCGGCTGTGGTGGATTTTCTACGCGCTCGCCCAGGGCGGCTACATCGCCTCCGGCGGCGCCTATATCAAAGGCGGCTCGCGGCAGTTGAGCCTGAAGCTGGCGAAGGCGATCACCAAGACGGGCGGCGTCGTGCGCCTGGGCCGACTGGTCAACGCCATCGAGACGGACGCGGACGGCGCCGTCGTCGCGATTCGCCATGTCGCGCGGCGCGACGGCCAGGGCGAGGAGCGCATTGAAGCGCGCGTGGTCATGGCCAATTGCGCGCCTTCGGAAGCGGCGGGGATGATGGACGCGCCCGCGCGCGCGAAAGTGGAAGAGGCTTTCGGCGCCCGCAAGGTTTCGACGTCGCTGTTTGCGGCGAATTTCGGCTTGAGCGCGAAACCTTCGACGGTCGGGCTGACTGAGTTCACGACCGTGGTCCTGCCGCCGGACATGCGCCGCTTCGATCAATATGGCGACGGGGCGGGCGCGATGGCGGAAGACCCCAAGGGCGCCCTGCCGCTCCATACGATCGCCAATTTCACCGCGGTCGACTCTGGTCTTTGGGACGAACCGCCGATCCTCGTCAGCGTGCTCGGGCTCGATCGCCTCGACAATTGGCGCGATCTGCCGCGCGAAGAAGCGGTCGCGCGGCGCGAACGCTGGCTCGACGCCATACAGGCCTCGCTCGACCGCGACTATCCGGGATTTTCCGGACTGGTGACGACCCGGATGCTGCTCAACGCCTATTCGATGGCGAGCTATCTCAATACGCCAGAAGGCGCGGTCTACGGCTTCGCGGCGCTGCCTGCCGAAGCGCCGATATTGATGGGATTTCCACGCACGCCGCGCACGCCGATCGGCGGGCTCTATCTCGCCTCGGCGTTCGGCGGCGAACATGGCTTCAATGGCGCGATGTTATCTGGCGCCGAGGCCGCGCGGCTCGCCGAGAATCGACTCGCCCTCGCGACCTGAATGCTTAGCGCCGCGCTTTTCAGCGCCTGCGCCGCTTGCCGCCCGCGGGCGCCGCTGACGCGAGTCCGAGCTCGGCGCGGCATGCGGCGCTGATCGAACCCGCATTGGCTCTCAGGCACCGTTCGATGGCGATGGAGTCGGGAATATACGCGTCACAAACGCGATGCGCATCGCTTTCGCAAGCCGCGCGCTGCTCTGCCGTCCCTTGAGCGAAAGTCGGCACGACCGCAAATAACGCCAGCAGAGCCGATAACCTCACTAAGATGCGCATTCACCTTATCCTTCCTTTTTTTCGGCGCTTCGAAGTTATGCGGAGCGCAAGCGCGCGGCTGGAGCGGGCGCGCTCCTTCGAGCGACAAGGGGCGTTGATTGCATCGTGAACGCCGGGAATCAAGTCGCAATTATCCCTCCAGAACGGGCTCCGTTTCCTGGTCTGCGCCACTCAATTGACTCGGCGGCGCATTTTCTGGGAGCCAATGGCGCGGCAAATAAAGACTGTTTGCGATCATTGTCGGCACGATCGCCGTCGCGATGATCGCCGCGACCAGCGTCGAATACTGGCTTTCGTCGATAATGTTGTTCGACAGGCCGAACAGCGCCGAAATCGTGCCGAATGTGAGACCGGACGCCATGAGCAGCGTCGTATACATGGCGTCCTTGTGCGGCGAGCCGAACCGGCGCGCGACCGGATAGACGCTGATCACCTTGGTCGCCATCTCGACGGCGAGAAAGGCGGCGACGCCGAGCGGCGCAACGAGAACGGCCGGGATCGAAACAAAATATCCGGCCCGGATGAAATAGAAAGGCGTCAGCAGTCCGATGGTGACCGCGCGGAATCTGCGGATGAGCGCGTGGTCGCGGCCGACCGAGCCAGCGAGCGCCATGCCGATGAGATAGGCGGGCAGAACGCCCTCGCTTCCCGCCCAAGTCGCGAGCGCGCCATGCGCCATCAGCGCAAAGAACAGGAATTTTGTCTCGAATTCGGAAGGGCGTCCGCCGAACTTCGCAAAGATCACAGGCGTCGCCCGCGGCAATCCAATAAACGCCGCGCCGACCACGACGACAAACAGAGCGGTCTTCCAGGTGAAGGGGGCGAACACCAGACCGAGGGTCACGACCGTGCCGAGGTCGGTGATGAAACAGGCGGCGAGAATCGTCTTGCCGAAATCGGTGCGGTTGAATCCATATTCCATCATCACTGTATAGACGACGGCGACCGAGGTGGCGGCGAGCGCGATGCCGGCGAGCAGCGCCGGCGAATTCTCCCAGCTCAGAAGATAATGGGCGACTGCCCAGCAGCCGATAGCGGGAGCAAGGAAGCTCGCAGCGCCGATCGCCGCCGCCTCTTTCCACTTCAGCTTGAAAACGACGGGATCGAGTTCGGCGCCCGCAAGAAACGTCAGCGCGATGGCGCCCAGTCCGGCAAGCGTCTTAACCCATGGCTCCTGGGCGCTGAAGATTTCGGCGCCGACGGTCGCGGCGAAAATCGTTCGCGCGCACATGCCGACGATGATTTCGGTCAAGGCGGTGGAGATTCGAAATCTCGCTGCAATCGTCGTGGAGATGAGCGCAAGACCGAATATCAGCGCCGCCTGAAACCAGATTCCCGTCACGCGCCTTCTCCCCTTCCAGACGGCTTTATCGCCGATCTGGAGGGCCATTGACAAGCTTGCGGCGCCTTTCGCCATTCGCCTCTGTGGTGACAGCCGCGTCGTTTTGCGCAATGAGTCGCACGCGCAAGGCGAGAAAAAGATGAAGTTGCGCCCTCCCAAAGCACCTAAGTCCGCCCGGCGGGAGCGCTCGTGCGGAGCAAGGCGATCATGAACGAGCCGACGCGACTGAAAGGTTGGCGCTTCCTGCTGCTTAACGGCGCGGCGGGCGCGGCCAATGTCGTCATGCTCTCGAACGTGCCCGGCTATACGGTGCTCGCGCCCTACGCCGCCGGCAGCCTCCAGGGCGTGACGCCGAGCTACGGCACCTGGGCAACGACCGACCACATGATCGGCATTGCGCTCGGTCTCCCGTTGTCGCGGTGGTTCTCGGGACGGTTTGGCGACTACCGCGTATTGATCGGCGCGCTCGTCATCTACGCCATCCTCTCGCTGATGTGCGCGGCGAGCGAAACGATCTACTTCTTTGCGCTCATGCGCTTTTTTCTCGGTCTCGCCGGCGGCGTCGCGCTGCCGCTCGCCCAGTCGGTGACGCTCGCGCAATATCCCGATGACCGGCGCACGCTCGGCGTCGGCTTTTGGGGCGTCATGAGCATGGCGCCCTTCACCATCGGCGTCTTCATGGGCGGCTTCTGGGCCGAATTTTTCAATTGGCGCTGGCTGTTTTATTCCAATGTCGTCGTCGTTTTGCCCGTGGCGGCAGTGATTTTGGCGCTATTTTACGAGCGCGGCTTCGAGCGCCGCATCGCGCGCTTCGATACGATCGGCTTTCTTCTGCTCGCGACGGTTTTTGTCAGCGCGCAGTCGATCCTCAACATGGGCAATGATTTCGACTGGTTCGCCTCGCCCTTGCTCGCATGGCTGCTTTTGGTCGTTTTGCTCGCTCTTCCGACGTTCATCATCTGGGAGTTCGGCGAACGGCGGCCGGCGCTGGACCTTAGACTGTTTCTGCACCGCAATTTCGCGATCGCGACATTCTGTTCGCTGGTCGGCTTTCTGGTGATTCAGGGCCTGCTTTCCCTGTTCGTCGTTCAACTGCAGCTCCTGCTCGGCTACACTTCTTCGCTCGCCGGCATGGTTTATCTCGCCATGATCTTTCTGGCGATGGCCGCCGCCGCCGTGGTGCATGAACTGACCAGAAATGTCGACGCGCGCCTGATCGCGTTCTTCAACTTCACCGGTTTCGCCGTGACTTTCGTCTGGCTCGGCCATTACGACAAGAGCGCTTCTTTCGACAATGTGACGACGCCGATGTTCTTTTTCGGCTTCTCGCTCGCGATGTTCTTTGCGCCGCTCGCGACCCTCGCCATGACCGGTCTTGCCGGCGAACGTCTGATCCGCGCGGCGGAGGAGCTGGCGATGCTGCGCACGGTGTTCGGCGCTTTCGGCATTACGCTGCTGGGCGTTGTCTTCTTCCGCCGAACGCCGTTCCATCAGCTCGACCTTGCCGATCAATTCGGCGGCCGGCGCTTCGCCTCGCTCGATCTGTTGACCGCGTTTCTGGACCGCATGCAGGCGATGGGCCTCTCGCCCGGGGCCGCGCAGAGCCGGGCGGCGCAGCTTATCCGTCAGCAGGCGGCAATCCTTGCGCTCAACGACGCCTTCCTGCTCGGCGCAATGACATTCATCTGCCTCGCCGGGATCGTTTGGCTTGCCTATCCAAGCTATGCGTCGAAGAAGAGCCGACAGGCGCTCGAGCGGCTTTCCGCGGAGGAGTTGATGGAGCAGCCCTAATCCAAGGATAAGGCGAACGCCTTCGCCAAAGCGAGCCGCGACGCCGGCGATACAATTTCAATCTAACCGGCTTGCCGGCCATTCCCGACGTGCGCGCAACGCGCGGCCGACGGCCGGAAGCGCAATTCCCGCCGGAACAAACCGTTCCCTGTAACGCTCAGCGTTCGGTCGCTGCTATTCGACCGCTTCGGCTTTGACGAAGTTCCAGGACGCGGTATCGACGATTCGATCCTCGCAAGCGTCATTGCTGAGCTTGGCGCAGGTGCCTTCGACCGCCGTGACGGTCCAAAGGTCGCTTTCCTCGTCCCAGGCGCCTTCGCTATTCACGAGCGTCGTGACTTTGTAAATTCTGCCGGCCTCGAGCATGTTGCAATCCTTATGCTGAACGATCTCCTAACGGAGACACATGGCATCGGCTCAACGCGACGATCTGCTCATCGTCGTCACGAAACGGGCAAATTTAGGGAAAGTTCAAGGCGAGACGCAGAATAGCGCGTGTCAATTCTTTAGCTTATGGCGCGTTGACGCCGCAGCGCATGTAAAGCGGCACAACTAACGGCAGAGTCGGCGGATGCGCGCGCCAAGCGTCCTCGAGCTCCTGATCGATCAGCGCCAAGGGATCGCGGTCGTGGCGCAGCCGGTATTTCTCGACCGCCGACCAGGTCCTGAGAAAGTTCACCAATTCGCCTTTCGTGCGCGCGACCGGCGTATGAAACCACGGGCTTTCGATCTCTCTGAACGGAAACGGCAGCGTTTCATAGCGATTGAAATAGAGCGACGCGTTCTCGCCCCAGAAGGGACCGAGAATATCGTCCTTGAGCCTGCTCAGAATCGCATCGATCGGCGCGATGTGCGTCCATGGCCAGTCATAGGTCCATGCCGCGACGATTCCCTCGGACCGCAGGGCGCGCCGCACATTCTCATAAAATCCTGGAAGGTCGAACCAGTGGATCGAACAGGCGCAGGCGATGAGATCGACCTCTTGGCGCAGGCCGAGATCGGCTTCCGCGCGCGCCAAACGATAATCGATATTCGGCGCTTTCGGCGCGCGCGCGAGTTGGCGCGAATCTTCATCGGTCGCGAGCACGCGCGCGAAGTGGCGCGACAGGCCCAACGCCGCCTGCCCGCTCCCCGCGCCGCAATCCCAGGCGAGGCGGTTCGCTTTCGCGACGCCCGCCAGAAAGGAAAAAAGCGCATCCGGATATTGCGGGCGAAAGGCGCGATAGTCGTCGGCCTTATCGCCGAACAGCATCGTCTGGCGCGCATCCATTCCGCCGCCCCTACTCCGTCTTGAGCAGGCCTCGAGGGCCGAGACCTTGCCGCGCGAGCCATTGCGCTGTCACGCGATCATGCCATGGCGTGAGGCTCTCCGCGTCATGGAAGCCCATATGCCCGCCCCCTTGCGCGATCACGGCGTCGATCATCGGCAGGCGCGACCAGTCGATCGCCTTATAGCATTCCGCCGGAATCCAGGGATCGTCGAGCGCATGCAGGATCAGCGTCGGCAGCGCGGCGCCGGCGAGGAAATTCTTCGCGGCGTTGGCTTCATAATAGTCCGGCGCGTCCCGATAGCCGAAATGCGGCGCGACGAAGAGGTCGTCGAATTCATAGACGCTGCGCGCGCCGGCGATCGCCGCGCGCTCAGCCGTGGTGAGTTCGGCGTCCGGCGCCAGCGCCTCGCGCTTCATCTGATCGAGCATATAGCGATGATAGGCGAAATTGCGCGGCGCCATCATCCGCGCGCAGGTCGCCGCGAGATCAATCGGCGTCGACACCGCGACAGCGGCGCGGATCGGTAAATCATCGCCGCCCTCGCCGATGAATTTCAACACGAGATTGCCGCCGAGCGAATTGCCGATCAGCACGATCCCGTTGCGCAGGAGATCGGCGGGCAGGCCGCGCAGCGCCGCGGCCAGATCCTCGGTCTTGCCGGCGTGGTAGCGGCCACCGGAGGTCGGACGCGACGGCCCCGAGCCGCGAAGATTGAGTCGCAGCACCTTCCAGCCCTCGTCGACGAGATAGCGCGCGGTGGCGATTCCGTGCAGGCTCGATTCGGAGCCGGCGAGCCCATGCGCCAGAACGATCAGCGGCGCGCCCGTATCTGAAGCCGGCCGATCGAGCCGCGCCGCGAGCCTGTCGCCGTCCGGCATGGCGAGCAGCAACCGCTCGCCTCCGGGAAGCTCCGCCGGTCCGCCGATGATGATGTTGCGCAACGTCTGCAGATCGCCGCCAAACCACGGCGCCCGCTCGCGGAAGAGAGGGAGCGAAGGGGCGGAGGCGAGAATTTCACGGCGCATGACGTCTTAATGCGTTTCGAGCACGCTTGTCGCGCGCCGCGAGTTTCGAAGCGGTTGGACGCATAATTGCGTTATAGCTCAAATATAGCGCCGACTCCTCCAGCCCAACGCTCTTGGCTGGGCAAGGCTATTGATATGCGTCCGGTTTAGGACAACACTCAGCGCGCTGTTTTATGGAATGGATCGTCAAATTTTCAGGAGCAAGAAATATGCTGATCAAGCCTTCTGTCATGGCGTCCTCCGAGCAACGCTTCAAGAAAGCCGATTTTTCGCCAGCTGAAATGGATAAAAAACTTGGCGATGGCCGGCCGATTGATATGTCGGGCGTCAAGCTCCAAGTTCGCCGACGCCAGCTTCTGGCGCAATATGACGGCGACCCGATAAGGGCGCAAATTGGCCTTGAGCGGATCATCAACGGCAATGATCTCGACAGCGTCAATTATCTGCTCAAGGGCGTCCGCGCCTCGCATGCCGTATGCCGCATACAGCTGAATGACGCCAACTCAAATCTGCTCGGCTATGCCTCCGGCTTTTTGATTGGGCCCGGCGTCCTGATCACCAATCATCATGTCTTCGGCGCCGCCCAAGACGCCGTCAACTCGATTGCCGATTTTGATTACGAACTCGATCTCGACGGCCAGGAGCGAGCGAGCGTGCATTTCGGCTTCGAGCCCGCAAAGCTCTTTTACACAAATGACAAGCTGGACTATTCCGTCGTCGCCGTCGCGCCGGTCTCGCGCAACGGCGGACGAAGCCTGTCCGATTGGGGCTGGCTGCCGCTGAACGGCGACCCCGGCAAAGGCGACCCGGGCGAATATCTCACCATCATCCAGCATCCAGGCGGGCAGACAAAGCAGATTTGCGTCCGCGAGAATAAGCTCCTCAAATATTTCGGCGACTTCGTCTGGTATATGACCGACACAACGAGCGGATCGTCAGGATCGCCCGCCTTCAATCGCTTTTGGCAGGTCGTCGCGCTTCATCACAGCGGCGTCCCGAAAAAGAACGCCAAAGGAGAAATCCTTTGCATCGACGGCACGGTCTGGAACCAGACGAGGGACGAAACGGCGATCGACTGGATCGCGAATGAAGGCGCGCGGGTCAGTTCAATTGTTGCGGACCTTAAGGCCTCCATGGGTTCGCATCCTCTCGTGAAGGCGGCGCTGGAAAGCGGAGAACGCGCGCAAGCGACGATCGAAAGGTCTGTCATGGCGCCAATCGCCGCGAAGAACGAACGCGCCGAAATGTGGATCGAGGACGACGGCGAAACAGCCTCCCTTGTCGTGCCCCTTCGTATCCCGATCGAGCTACGCAGATTGGCGGCGACCAGTCCGAAAGCGACCATTAGCCCCGTCGAGACCGGCAAAGCCGATGCGATCCCCGTCCCAGCTCTGGACGCATTGACCGTGGAGGCGGTGACAATCGATCAAACCACCTTGGGCTCGCGGCCTGGATATCAGCCGAATTTTCTGGGTTCAGGCAAATTTAGCGTGCCGCTTCCAAAAATCCCCGCTTCTCTGAAATCGGAGGTCGCGACCCTCAAGGGAAAAGCCGCGCAGTCGGAGCTGAAATATTTCAATTACAGCGTCGTTATGAACAAGCGGCGAAAGCTCGCATTTTTCAGCGTCGTCAACATCGACGCAAGCGAGCAGCAAGATGTCGGCAGGCGCATGGGCGATTCTTGGTTTTTCGATCCGCGGATCGACGCCGCATTTCAGACCGGCAATGAATTTTATGGCCGGCAATCGACATTCGAGGCCGACCGGACCGCCAATCCGTTCGATCGAGGCCATCTGGTTCGGCGGCTCGACGCGACATGGGGGAGCAGCGTCGACGAAGCGAAAGAGCACGGCAACGACTCTTTCCACTTCACCAATTGCTCGCCGCAATTCTTTTCGTTCAATCAGGGAAGGAGATTGTGGCTCGGTCTTGAGGATTACACGCGCGACACATTGCTGCGCAATCGCGAAAAGGGCATCGTCATGAATGGGCCAATATTCGACGGGCCGGACGCGGAGGGAAGCCAATTGCCCGATCCCAACGCTCCCGCGCATACGGATCCGAAGTTTGGGGGCCTCCCCATACCAAAGTATTTTTGGAAAATTCTCGTCACCAGGGAGGATGACGGACTCAAAATCCTGGCGTTCATCATGAGCCAGCGAAATTTAATTTTGAACATTGATCGCATCGAAGAAAGATTCACCGACGAGGACGTCAAAGTGTTTCAGGTGTCGGTCGCCGACATTTCGAAACTGACGCAGCTGGACTTCGGACCGTTGATGGACGCGGACAGAGAGGAAGCCGCGACGGTCGGCGCCCGTCGCATCGAGTCCTTTAGCGACATTCGAATTTAGGTTCCGCCCTGCGCCAGCGGATGGGCGATCGTCGTCGGACGGAGCACGGTCGTCGCGGGACGATGGAAAGCGAGCGCCATCGATTCCGCGAAAGCGCGGCATGACGCCGGGAACGCCGGCTGTAAGGTGGCGCGTTTCGCGAGCGCTCGAGTGGCGCGACTCCTATAGAGGCGGCGCACTCCAAAACGACCGAGGCGATATTTGACAAGGCGAGCCGGCCGATAATGCGGCTCTGCGCCTTTGCGTCCAGTGCGCCCGTTCGCCTTCTAAGGCGACGGCTCCCGCCCGTTATGAACAAAAAAGAACTTGGCAAAAAAGAACAAATCATGCACATTTGGCGTCAGGGTCAAGCGCGGCCATTCTCCCCTCGCCGCTTACGCGCTGGCGCCCTCGCAGCAATTGCCTGCGCCTACGTAACCGTGCCAGAAGGAATTTTCAGCCGTGAGCCAAGCCAACCTCCGCCTCGTGGAAGGGACGTCCGTGGACAAGACCAAGGCGCTCGACGCCGCTTTGTCGCAGATCGAGCGCGCCTTCGGCAAGGGCTCGATCATGCGGCTGGGCAAGAACCAGAAGGCCGTCGAGATCGAGACGATTTCCACCGGCTCGCTCGGGCTCGACATCGCGCTTGGCGTCGGCGGCCTGCCGCGCGGCCGGGTAGTTGAAATCTACGGGCCGGAATCCTCCGGCAAGACCACCCTCACTCTCCATGTCATCGCCGAGGCGCAGAAGGCGGGCGGCGTCTGCGCTTTCGTCGACGCCGAACATGCGCTCGATCCGGTCTACGCCCGCAAGCTCGGCGTCAATCTCGAGGAATTGCTGATCTCCCAGCCCGACACCGGCGAGCAGGCGTTAGAGATCACCGATACGCTGGTGCGCTCCGGCGCCGTCGACGTGCTCGTCGTCGATTCGGTGGCGGCGCTGACGCCCCGCGCGGAAATCGAGGGCGAGATGGGCGAGGTGCAGCCCGGCCTGCAAGCGCGGCTGATGAGCCAGGCGCTGCGCAAGCTCACCGCCTCGATCGCCCGCTCCAACACGCTCGTCATCTTCATCAATCAGATCCGCATGAAGATCGGCGTGATGTATGGCTCGCCCGAAACGACCACCGGCGGCAATGCGCTGAAATTCTACGCCTCGGTGCGGCTCGACATCCGCCGCATCGGCGCGATCAAGGAGCGCGACGAGACGATCGGCAACCAGACCCGCGTCAAAGTGGTCAAGAACAAGGTCGCGCCGCCGTTCAAACAGGTGGAATTCGACATCATGTATGGCGAAGGCGTCTCCAAGATGGGCGAATTGATCGATCTTGGCGTCAAGGCCGGGGTCGTCGAGAAATCCGGCGCCTGGTTCTCCTATGACAGCCAGAGGCTCGGCCAGGGCCGCGAGAACGCCAAGACTTATCTGAAGCAGCATCCCGAAGCGGCGCAGCGCATCGAACAGGCGATCCGCGAAAACGCCGGGCTGATCGCCGAACGCATTCTCGAAGCGGCGCAGGACGACGAGGAATAGGCCTCGTCGCCGACTCTCGGCCGAATCTCGCCTGACCGCGGCTTCGGGTATGTCGCGACCAACGACCGCCGCGCGCCGATCGTTCGGCGCGTTTCCCGCCATTGCCGTTTGCCGCCGAAACTGTCATATCGCGCACGCGCGAAGGCGCCGCCTGCCGCAGCCTTCGCCGCAACCTCGGACCGCCGCCTGTTTCGTTGAAACGAAAAGCCGCTCCAGGTTATTGTTTTAAACGCCTCTCCCGCATCGGCGCCGCCGCTTCGCGAAAGGGGCGCATTCGCGAGCCGTGACCGCATGAGTGGCGTCAACCAGATACGAACCGCCTTTCTCGATTTTTTCGCGCGCAATGGGCACGAGAAAGTCGCGTCGTCGCCGCTCGTGCCGCACAACGACCCGACATTGATGTTCACCAACGCCGGCATGGTGCAATTCAAGAATGTCTTCACCGGCGTCGAAAAGCGCGCCTATGCGCGCGCCGCCTCGGCGCAGAAATGCATGCGCGCCGGCGGCAAGCACAACGACCTCGACAATGTCGGCTATACGGCGCGGCATCTGACCTTCTTCGAGATGCTCGGCAATTTCTCCTTCGGCGATTATTTCAAGGAAGGCGCCATCGAACTCGCCTGGACCCTGGTCGCCCGCGAACTCGGCCTGCCGCGCGAAAGACTGCTCGTGACCGTCTATCATGACGACGACGAGGCCTATGATCTGTGGAAGAAAATCGCCGGCTTCTCCGACGACCGCATCATCCGCATTCCGACATCCGACAATTTCTGGAGCATGGGCGACGTCGGCCCCTGCGGCCCCTGTTCGGAAATCTTCTACGACCAGGGCGAGGGCGTCGCGGGCGGCCCGCCCGGCAGTCCCGAGGAAGACGGTGACCGATTCCTCGAATTCTGGAATCTCGTCTTCATGCAATATGAGCAGATCGCGCCTGGCGAGCGCGCGCCGCTGCCGCGGCCGTCGATCGACACCGGCATGGGGCTGGAGCGCATCGCCGCGCTGCTGCAGGGCGTCCATTCGGTCTTCGACGTGGACCTGTTTCGCGCGCTGACCGGCGCCGTCGCCGATTTCACCGGCGCGCCGGTCGACGGCCCGCAGGGCGCGAGCCACCGCGTCATCGCCGATCATCTGCGCGCCTCGGCCTTCCTCGTCGCCGACGGCGTGACGCCGTCCAACGAAGGCCGCGGCTATGTGCTGCGCCGAATCATGCGCCGCGCCATGCGCCATGCGCAGCTCCTCGGCGCGAAAGACCCGCTGATGTGGAAGCTCGCGCCGACGCTCGTCGCGGAGATGGCCCAAGCCTATCCCGAGCTGGTGCGGGCCCAGGCGCTCATCGCCGACACGCTGCTCACCGAAGAGACGCGCTTTCGCGCGACGCTCGCGCGCGGCCTCGCGATCCTCGACGAAGAGACGGCGGCGCTCGGCCGGGGCGACAAGTTCTCCGGCGAAACCGCATTCAAGCTCTATGACACTTACGGCTTTCCGCTCGATCTCACCGAGGACGCGCTGCGCCCGCGCGGCATCTCGGTCGACAAGGAGAGTTTCAACGCGGCGATGGAGCGCCAGCGCGAAGAAGCGCGCAAGGCCTGGGCCGGCTCCGGCGAGACCGCGACCGAGGCGCTGTGGTTCGCCTTGAAGGAGCGTCTCGGCGCGACGGAATTTCTCGGCTATGAAACCGAGAAGAGCGAAGGCGTCGTCACCGCCATTCTTCACGACGGCGCCGAGGCCTTCTCGCTCAAGAAAGGCGGGCGCGGCGCGATCCTGCTCAATCAGACGCCGTTCTATGGCGAATCGGGCGGACAGGTCGGCGACGTCGGCGCGATGCGCGCCCGCGGCGTGCGTTTTCGCGTCGAGAACACGCTGAAAAAGCTCGGCGACCTCATCGTCCACGAAGGCGTCGTCGAAGAAGGCGAAATCGCGCCGGGCATGGCGCTCGAACTCGACGTCGATCACGAGCGGCGCAAACAGTCTCGCGCCAATCATTCGGCGACGCATATTCTGCACGAGGCGCTGCGCCAGGTGCTCGGCGAGCATGTTGCGCAGAAAGGTTCGCTCGTCGCGCCCGACAGGTTGCGCTTCGACTTCACCCACCCAAAACCCCTCACTGAAGAGGAGCTGGCGCGGGTCGAAACGCTGGCCAATGAGATCGTTCAGGACAATGCGCCGGTCGAGACCCGGGTGATGGCCCAGGACGACGCCATCCACTCCGGCGCGCGCGCGCTCTTTGGCGAGAAATATGGCGACGAGGTGCGCGTCGTCTCGATGGGCCGGCCGGACGCCGGCGTCGCGCATCCCTTCTCGGTCGAACTCTGCGGCGGCACCCATGTTGCCCGCACCGGCGACATCGGCCTCATCGCGATTGTCGGCGAAGGCGCGGTGGCGTCCGGCGTGCGCCGCATCGAGGCGCGCACGGCAGAGGGCGCGCGCAGCCAGCTCGTCTCGCAGTCGCGCGCGCTGCGCGACATGGCGGCGCTGATGCGCGCGCCTGTCGAAGAAGCGCCGACGCGGCTCGCGAGCCTGCTCGACGAACGCAAGAAACTCGAGCGCGAACTCGCCGACGCCAAGCGCAAACTCGCGATGGGCGGCGGCGCTGGCGACGGCGCCGCGGAAAAGCCGCGCGACATTGGCGGCGTTAAGCTTCTCGCGCGCGCGGTCGAAGGCATCGAGGCGAAAGACTTGAAGTCGATGGTCGACGACGCCAAGAAGGCGATCGGCTCGGGAGTCGTCGCCATCGCCAGCGCCTCGCCCGACGGCAAGGCCGGCATTGTCGTCGGCGTCACCGACGATCTCACCGAAAAATACAGCGCCGTGGATTTCGTTCGCGTCGCCAGCGTCAAGCTCGGCGGCAAGGGCGGCGGCGGCCGACCCGATCTTGCGCAGGCGGGCGGCCCCGACGCCACCGCCATCGATCAGGCGCTCGCCTCCGTCGAGGACGCGCTGCGCGGAAAAGCGACGGCGCCATGAAGGAACCGGACCGGCGGCGCGGTCTGGCTTTGTGGCGGCGCCGCGTACATGTCGTCCTCGACGGCGGCAGCCATGATCATGTGGCGCGAGTCATTCATCGTGTGCTGATCGGGCTCATCCTGCTGTCAGTCATTTCGGTCATTTTTGAATCGGTGCCCGAATATGGCGACCGTTTTGCTGTCGTCTTCGACGCGATCGAATATGTCGCGGTCGCCGCCTTCACGCTCGAATACATTTTGCGCGTCTGGTGCGCGCCCGAACATGCGCTTTACGCAGATCGCTCGCCGATGGCGGCGCGCCTCGCCTTTATCAAGTCTGGCTGGGCGCTGATCGACCTGGTCGCCTTTCTGCCCTTCTATCTGTCGTTCTATTTTTCCACTGAGCTTCGCGTGTTTTTGATGCTGCGCCTTCTGCGGTTCTTCAAATTCGCGCGCTATTCTCCCGGCATCCGCACATTGCTTGCGGTGATCGAGGCGGAACGCAAGGCGCTTCTCGCCTGGCTGATCCTTCTCTTTGGCGCGGTGCTCTTCTATTCGACGGCGATGCATCTTGCCGAGCATGATGCGCAGCCCGAAAAATTCGGCACCATTCCCGACGCCATGTGGTGGGCGCTCGAAACAGTGACGACCGTAGGCTATGGCGAAGTGACTCCGCTCACGGTGATCGGCAAGCTCATCGCCTCTTTCGCCATGGTGACGGGATTCCTGCTGTTGGGTCTGCCGGTAGGCATCCTCGCCACTGCTTTCGCAGAAGAGATTCACCGCCGCGAATTCGTCGTCACGTGGACGATGGTCGCAAGCGTGCCGCTGTTTCGCGGCCTCGACGCGGCGGGGATCGCCGAAATCATGCGCTACCTTCGGGCGCAGTCCATCCCGCGCGGCGCAGTGATTGTGCGCAAGGGAGATCCTGCCCATTCAATGTATTTCATTGCCGAAGGCCAGGTCGAAGTCGAATTGGCGCATGACAATGTCAGGCTCGGCGAAGGGCAGTTTTTTGGCGAAATGGCCGTGCTGCGAAAGACGTTGCGCACTGCCGACGTGAGGGCGACCGCCCGCACAAAGCTTCTCATCCTCGACGCCTATGATCTGCAGACGCTGATGAAGCGAAATCCGGAAGTTGGAGAAGCAATCCGCGAAGTTATGCGATCGCGATCCGAACTCGCGACCACAGAACGGCGCGGCGACATCATCGAAGAGGAGCTCGCGGAGCAGGCGCCGTCCGAAGAGGTGGACGAGGCATAGATTGCTCTGCATTCGGACGTTTCGCAATCGGCGCCGCCATCATCGCTTATTTTACGAGCTGGAACGGTTCAACTCAGTTTGAGGCGCGAGCGCGCGGCGGAGAGTTGAGAGTTTTTCCAAATTGCAGACAAAGCTGTTGTTTTTTATGGAGATTGACGGAATATTTGAAACCCTATCGCTACACATAAAGCAGAGCCGATTTAATCCTTGGAACTATCGGCGAATCTCCTGCTTTAGCGCTTTCACTGGGGTTAATGAATGGCCGGCGTCATGGGAAATTTATATGGTTTTAATGATCTGATCATTGTTTGCGTCGTTTGGATTTTTTATATTATTTCTGGCTTTATTTTTTTCTATCCACTCAAACTATTGTTTGATAGAATTGGCATGCATGGCAATTCTTTTTTTAGCGTAACGATCATTGGGACGACGCTCTCCCTCAATGCAGTTCTCCTTATTTTCGTTTTGATACAATCCATTTCGACTGTCAAAAATATTAAGGAAATCACAAATAATGAATTGCGTTCGCTCTATGCGATCCAGAAGGCGATTGTTCCTTTGTCCTCCCAAGGAACTGATCAAATCAAGCCTCAGTTCCAAGAGTATTTGAACTCAGTAATCTCCCGAGAGTGGCAGTACATGTCTACAAATGAGATTGATGAGAAAACAGAGCAACTCTTCGACGACTTCCTTGACTCGTTACTCAAATTCACCCCGCAGAATCTTTTAGAGAAAAAGATAAAAGAGGAATTGCTACCGTTGACGAAAGAGGCGGCTTCTGCGCGGTATCTCAGAATTAAGAACAGAGGCACGCAATTGCCGGCCGTATTTTTTATTGCAGTATTGCTGCTTGAATTTCTCTTTGTTCTTCATTTCGCGTTGCTCACCAAAAGAGACGCATTCTCCCAATGCGCCCTGATAATTTATCAATCCAGCTTGGGCATTCTACTTGGCTTGATCGTTATTTATGACTATCCGTTTCAAGGTGAGAGCGGCATTCCCCCCACAGAATTCATGCATCTGCTTGAGCAGATAGATAATTTTTATGGAGGGAAGTACCGCTGAAGACACCCTCTGAACGCTTTCACGCTGATTTTTGCAAAACCGCCACGGCGCCGACGTATTGCGCTTTATTTACTTCGGCCGAGGACTTCCCGTTAATCAGCCGCCGATCGCTGTGCGCAATTCCTGCAACTGAGCGAGCTTGTCGGACGCCGCGAGGCGTGCGTCATCGGATTTGGCGTCGGCGATGTCCTCGCGCGCGTCCTGGATATCGGCGTCAACTTTGGCCACGTCGATTTCGGCCAGCGGAATCGCCTGTTCGGCAAGGATAGTGAAGCCGGACGCGCTCACGTCTGCGAATCCGCCGCGCACGAAAAGCTTCTCGACCTTGCCGTCGCCGCCGGCGACCGTCACCACGCCCGCCTTCAGCGTGGTCATCACCGGCGCATGATCCTTGAGCACGGTGAACTGGCCGTCGGCGCCCGGCGCGACGACCGATTCGACTTCGCCGGAGAAGAGATGCTTCTCGGGAGAGACGAGTTCGAAGTGGAATGCGGCCATGACTTTCTCCGACGGCGCTCTGCGTTCCAGCCCGTCATGGCCGGGCTCGACCCGGCCATCCACGAAAACCGATCAGCGCATGGCCGGAACAAGTCCGGCCATGACGCTTCGTAAAAAGTTAAGCCGCTTCCTTGGCGAGCTTGGCGGCCTTTTCGACCGCCTCGTCGATCGAGCCGACCATGTAGAAAGCCGCCTCGGGAAGATGGTCATATTCGCCTTCGACGAGGCCCTTGAAGCCCTTGATCGTGTCGGCAAGCGCGACGAGCTTGCCGGGCGAACCGGTGAACACTTCCGCGACATGGAAGGGCTGCGACAGGAAGCGCTCGATCTTGCGGGCGCGGGCGACGACGAGCTTGTCCTCTTCCGAGAGCTCGTCCATGCCGAGAATCGCGATGATGTCCTGCAGCGACTTATAGCGCTGCAGCGTCGACTGCACCTTGCGCGCGACGTCATAATGCTCTTCGCCGACGATCGCCGGCGACAGCATGCGCGAGGTCGAATCGAGCGGATCGACCGCCGGATAGATGCCCTTCTCCGCGATCGAACGCGACAGCACGGTCGTGGCGTCGAGATGCGCGAAGGAGGTGGCGGGCGCCGGGTCGGTCAAATCGTCGGCGGGGACGTAAATCGCCTGCACCGAGGTGATCGAGCCCTTGGTCGTCGTGGTGATGCGCTCCTGTAGCGCGCCCATGTCGGTCGCGAGCGTCGGCTGATAACCCACCGCCGAGGGAATGCGGCCCAAGAGCGCCGACACTTCCGAACCCGCCTGAGTGAAGCGGAAGATGTTGTCGACGAAGAACAGCACGTCCATGCCGCGGTCGCGGAAATCTTCGGCGACGGTGAGGCCGGAGAGCGCGACGCGCATGCGCGCGCCCGGCGGCTCGTTCATCTGTCCGTAGACCAGCGCGCATTTCGAACCTTCGCCGCCGCCCTTCTTGTTGACGCCGCCCTCGATCATCTCGTGATAGAGGTCATTGCCTTCGCGGGTGCGCTCGCCGACGCCGGCGAAGACGGAGTAGCCGCCATGCGCTTTGGCGATGTTGTTGATCAGCTCCATGATCAGCACGGTCTTGCCGACGCCCGCGCCGCCGAAGAGGCCGATCTTGCCACCCTTGGCGTAGGGCGCGAGGAGATCGACGACCTTGATGCCGGTCTCGAGAATCTGCGCTTCGGTCGCCTGCTCCGAATAGGAGGGCGCCGGCTGATGGATCGCGCGGGTCTTGCCGGTGTTGAGCGGACCGGCTTCGTCGACCGGCTCGCCGATGACATTGATGATGCGGCCGAGCGTCTCGTCGCCGACCGGAACCGAGATCGGCGCGCCGGTGTCAGTCACTTCCTGACCGCGAACGAGGCCTTCAGACGAGTCCATGGCGATGGTGCGAACAGAATTTTCGCCCAGATGCTGCGCCACTTCGAGCACGAGGCGGTTGCCTTGGTTCGTCGTCTCGAGCGCGTTCAGAATTTCAGGCAGATGCCCGTCGAACTGCACGTCGACGACGGCGCCGATGACTTGGGTGATGCGCCCGCTGGGCTTGTTGGCGGCCATGTTTCGTCCTCGTCCTAAAATGCGTCAGAGCGCCTCGGCGCCCGAGATGATTTCGATGAGCTCCTTGGTGATCATCGCCTGCCGAGACCGGTTGTAGAGGGTCGTCTGCTTGCGGATCATTTCGCCGGCGTTGCGCGTGGCGTTGTCCATCGCGCTCATGCGCGCGCCTTGCTCGGAGGCGGCGTTTTCGAGCAGCGCGCGGAACACCTGCACCGAAATATTGCGCGGCAGCAGCGTCGAGAGAATTTCGTCCTGCCCCGGCTCATATTCATAGCACGGCTGCGGACCTTCGATGGCCGGCGCATTTTCGTTCGAGGGAATCTGCGCCGGAATGATCTGCTGCGCGGTCGGGATTTGCGCGATCACCGATTTGAAACGCGAGAAGAACAGCGTCGCCACGTCGAAGCCGCCCTCGTCGAACATGCGGATGATCTTCTTGCCGATCTCATCGGCGTTGTCGAAGCCGATCTGCTTGACGCCGCGCAGCTCGATCAGCTCGATGATGTGGCGCTCATACTGACGGCGGAGCTGCTCAAACCCCTTTTTGCCGACACAGAGGATTTTGACGGTCTTGCCCTGATCCTGAAGCCGCGTGATGTGCTCGCGAGCGAGACGCACGATCGAAGAATTGAAAGCCCCGCAGAGGCCACGCTCGGCGGTGGCGACGATCAAAAGATGCGTATCGTCCTTGCCGTTGCCGGCCAGAAGCTGAGGCCCGCCCGCCGTCACGCCGGAAGCGAGATTGGCGAGCACCGACTCCATGCGCTCGGCATAGGGACGCGCCGCCTCCGCCGCCGACTGGGCGCGCCGCAGCTTTGCGGCGGCGACCATCTGCATGGCCTTGGTGATCTTCTGCGTCGCCTTGACGGAGGAGATGCGGTTTCGAAGATCCTTTAGCGAGGGCATATCGTTTTGCCTGTCTCGTATCAGCGATGCCCGTCATGGCCGGGCTTGTCTGGCCATGACGACGCTCGTTAAGCGAAGGACTTCGCGAAAGTTTCGACGACGTTCTTGAGCTTGCCCGCCGTTTCGTCGGTCAAGTCCTTCGTTGTGCGGATGCTTTCCAGAATGTCGCCATGCTGCGAGCGCAGCACCGCAAGCAGCCCGTCCTCGAAAGCGCGCACGCGATTGACCGGCAGCGGATCGAGATAGCCGTTGACGCCGGCGTAGATCACGCAGGTCTGCTCTTCCATCTTCAAGGGCGAGAACTGCGGTTGCTTCAACAGTTCGGTGAGGCGCGCGCCGCGATTGAGGAGGCGCTGAGTCACCGCGTCGAGGTCCGAGCCGAACTGCGCGAAGGCCGCCATTTCGCGATATTGCGCGAGTTCGCCCTTGATCTTGCCGGCGACCTTCTTGGTCGCCTTGGTCTGCGCCGACGAGCCGACGCGCGACACCGACAGGCCGACGTTCACCGCGGGACGAATGCCCTGGTAGAAGAGATCGGTCTCAAGGAAGATCTGGCCGTCGGTGATCGAGATCACGTTGGTCGGAATATAGGCCGACACGTCATTCGCCTGAGTCTCGATGACCGGCAGCGCGGTCAGCGAGCCGGCGCCGCGATCGTCGGAAAGCTTTGCGGCGCGCTCGAGCAGGCGCGAATGCAGATAGAAGACGTCGCCCGGATAGGCTTCGCGGCCCGGCGGGCGGCGCAGCAGCAGCGACATCTGACGATAGGCGACGGCCTGCTTCGACAGATCGTCATAGATGATGACCGCGTGCATGCCATTGTCGCGGAAATATTCGCCCATCGCGCAGCCTGAGAAGGGCGCGAGGAACTGCATCGGCGCCGGATCGGAGGCCGTCGCGGCGACGACGATCGAATAGTCGAGCGCGCCGCGCTCTTCGAGCACCTTCACGAATTGCGCCACGGTCGAGCGCTTCTGGCCGATGGCGACATAGACGCAGTAGAGCTTCGCCTTCTCGTCGTCGCCGTCGTTCAGGGACTTCTGGTTGAGGATGGTGTCGAGCGCGATCGCGGTCTTGCCGGTCTGGCGGTCGCCGATGATGAGTTCGCGCTGGCCGCGGCCGATCGGGATCAGCGCGTCGACGGCCTTGAGGCCGGTCGCCATCGGCTCATGCACCGATTTGCGCGGAATGATGCCGGGCGCCTTCACGTCGACGCGGGCGCGGGTCGCGGTCTTGATCGGGCCTTTGCCGTCGATCGGATTGCCGAGCGCGTCGACGACGCGGCCCAAAAGCTCCTTGCCGACGGGCACGTCGACGATGGCGCCGGTGCGCTTGACCGTCTGGCCTTCCTTAATGTCGCGGTCGGAGCCGAAAATCACGATGCCGACATTGTCGGTTTCGAGATTGAGGGCCATGCCGCGCACGCCGTTCTCGAATTCGACCGTCTCGCCGGCCTGGACATTGTCCAGCCCGTAGACGCGGGCGATGCCGTCGCCGACCGAGAGAACCTGGCCGACCTCGGTGACCTCGGCCTCGGCGCCAAAGTTGGCGATCTCATTCTTGAGGATCGCGGAAATTTCTGCGGCGCGGATATCCATCAGCCGACCTCTTTCATGCGTGTGCGGATTGAATTGAGCTTGGTGCGAACGGAAGCGTCGACCATGCGCGAACCGAGTTTGACGACGAGCCCGCCGATGATCGACGGATCAGTCTTGACGTTGAGATCGACGGTCTTTCCGCCGGTGACGCCGGCGAGCGCCTCGCGCAGAGCCGCTTCATGATCGGGCTTCAGCGGCCCGGCGACCGTGACGTCGGCGCGCACCAGCCCCTTCGCCTTGTCGTTGAGTTGGCGGTAGGCGGCGATCATGTCGGAGATGACGAAGAGACGACGCTTGGCGGCGACGAGGCGGATGAAATTGGCGGCGATGCCGGAAATCTGCGCCTTGTCGAGAACCGCGTCGAGCGCCTTGATCTGCTCCTTCGCGGAGAACACCGGGCTTTTCACCAGACGCTTCAGATCGTCGCTGCCGTCAATTAAAGCCTCAAACTTGTCGAGAGCGGCGGCGACGTCATCGGCGGCGTGTTTTTCCGTCGCCAAATCGTAAAGTGCGGAGGCGTAGCGACCTGCGACGCCCGATAAGGAATCTTCGGCTTGAGCCACCTGGTTCGCTCGTCAATCTACATCGTCTGGAGACGCCGCCCGCAGTGCAAATCGCGCGGTCGCGACGATAAGCGGTTAGCCTCAAACGACGGATGCTGTAGGAAAAGGAACGAGGGCCGCTGCGCCCCAGCTCCAAGGCGAGCGTCCCCTAACACAGGCGTTTTGGGGGCGCAACCCTGTCACAATGCCGCGATTTTCGGCGCCGGCGCTCGCCGGATAAGAAAGAACCGGGCAACAGCAAAGCGAGGAGACTACATCCATGACCAAAGCGGTCGTCGGAATTATCGGCGGGTCAGGCGTTTATGACTTGCCGGGATTGACCAATATTCGCCGCGAGCGCGTTACGGCGCCCTGGGGCGATCCTTCCGACGAGCTTTGCTTCGGCCAAATGGGCGCGACGCAGGCGGTCTTTTTGCCGCGGCACGGGCGGGGCCATCGGCTCTCGCCCTCGACGATCAATTACCGGGCCAATATCGACGCCATGAAGCGGGCCGGCGTCACTGATCTGATTTCGGTCTCGGCCTGCGGCTCCTTCAAGGCGGAGCTTTTTCCGGGTCTCTTCGTCCTCGTCGATCAATTCGTCGATCGCACCTTCGGGCGGCAATCCTCATTTTTCGGCAATGGCTGCGTCGCCCATGTATCGATGGCGCATCCGATCGCGCCGCTGCTGTCCGCGCGCATCGCCGCGGCGGCCAAGGCCGAAAACATCGCTCACGTCACCAGCGGAACCTATGTCTGCATGGAAGGTCCGCAGTTCTCGTCCTATGCCGAATCGCTCACCTATAAGGCGGCCGGCTATGACGTGATCGGCATGACGGCGATGCCGGAAGCCAAGCTCGCGCGCGAAGCCGAGATCTCTTACGCCACCGTCGCCATGGTGACGGACTTCGACTGCTGGCATCCAGATCACGACAATGTCGACATCACCGCGGTGATCGCGGTCGTTCAGAAGAATTCTTCGACGGTCGCGCGTCTCCTGACGCGGATTCTGGCGGAGTTTCCGGGCGAGCACGAGCCCTGCCCGGTCGGCTCCGACCGGGCGCTCGACAACGCCATCCTCACCGCGCCCGACGCGCGCGATCCTGAGTTGCTGAAGAAGCTCGATGCGGTGATGAAGCGGGTGAACGGCGGCTGATCGGAACGAGACGCGCCGCGCTCGCCCCGATCATGCGCTTGTTTTGGTCAGAGCCCGGGCTCGCCCAGAATATGCAGGAGGCGGACGATAGTGAAAATGTCGTTTTCGCACGACGATGACGCCGCCTTCACCAACCCTTGGCGCGGCGCCAAGATCGGCAAGGTCGCGCGCATAAAAGCGCGCGGCTCCTGCTGGGACGCATGAGCGCGTTACGAATACTGAGGAAATTCGAAGCGCGACCTCAAGTCGAGCTGTTCCGTGATCGACCAGATCGCCGAAACGATCGGCGGCGCGGGATCGCTACTGAGCGCAATAAGCCCGATTCCGCGATTGAGCTCTGGCGTTAGCGGAATCGCCGTCAGCTCTTCGCGCATTTCGAACAGCGCAAGCAGACTGTGAGGCATAATGCTGAATACTTCAGCGCATCGGACATTCGAATAGAGCGCAAAGCCTGAATCAGTTTCGACGACGACGCGCGGACAAACGCCTGCGCGCAGAAACGCCGCGTCGATGATCCGGCGGTTCTGCATATTGGGCGTCAACAGGCAGAGCGGCAGCTCCGCGGCGTCGCGCCAGTCGATCGACGCGCCGCCCCCAAACAGAGTGGCGTCCCGCGCAAGAAGGACATATCGCTCTCGATACAAGGGCAGGACCCTGAATCGATCCAAATTCTGCTCTTCAAGATAGGTCAGCCCGATATCCAGCTCGAAATTTTCCACCCTTCGAATGATTTCTTCATTGCTCAGCGACTTCACCTGCTGCTTCAGGTCGGGGTAAGCGCGCCAATAGGGTCCGGTGAGCAACGACATGATAGGCAATGTCGTTGGAATGGCGCCCATACGAAGCGATCCCCTGAGCGCGCCGCGCGACAGCGCCGCTGTCTGCCGCAACCCGTCCCACGCCGCGAGCGCTTGCCGCGCCCATGTCAAAATCTGTTCGCCTTCCCGAGTGAAGCCGACGAACTTCTGTGCGCGCTCGACAATGGCGACGCCGAGCTCCTCTTCCAGATGCCTGATCGCCGATAACAACGCCGGCTGCGAAACACAACATGCTTCGGCGGCGCGCGCAAAATGGCGTTCGCGAGCGAGCGTCACAAGATATTCAAGCTGGCGAATGAACACTCTCGGCGACGCCTCCGATCATTGAAACTGCGCACATTCGCCACTGCTCAAAAAGTAGAAGCGCGAATGACCGCGCTTCCACCTTCGCCGCGTTTCCTACTATGCTTCCACGAAACGGGCCGCTTCCTCCGAGCCGCCGGTTGCGTCGCCCTCGCTGTAGGAATGCGCGCCGACGCCAGCGAGCTTTCCGCCCTCAACCACAAGATATTCGTTTCGGATCGGCCGGCCTTCAAACCAGCATTCGAGAATCTCTCGAACGCCGGCGGCGTAGCGGGTCTGCGCCGTCAAGCTCGTGCCCGAGATGTGCGGCGTCATGCCATGATGGGGCATCATCCTCCATGGATGATCTGCAGGCGCCGGTTGCGGAAACCAAACGTCGCCCGCGTATCCCGCGAGTTGGCCGCTTTCGAGCGCGCGCACGATGGCGTCACGATCGCAGATCTTGCCACGCGCCGTGTTGACGATATAGGAGCCGCGTTTCATCTTCGACAGCATCTTCTCGTCAAAAAGATGCTCCGTTTCCGGATGCAACGGACAGTTTATCGTGACGACGTCGCAGGATTTCACCATGTCTTCGACACTTGGGTGAAAGGTGAGATTGAGTTCCTTTTCGACCGCTGGGGGCAAGCGGTGTCGGTCGAAATAGTGGAGCCCGACATCAAACGGCTTCAAGCGACGCAATACCGCGAGCCCGATCCTCCCCGCCGCGACGGTTCCGACCTGCATTGCCTCTAGGTCGTACGAGCGGGCGACGCAGTCCGCGATGTTCCAACCGCCCTTCACGACCCATTGATAGGAGGGAATATAGTTCCGCACCAACGCCAGAATCATCATCACGACATGTTCGGCGACGCTGATGCTGTTGCAGAAGGTGACCTCGGCGACCGTTATCCTTCGATCGATCGCGGCCTGAAGGTCGGTATGATCCGATCCGATTCCCGCCGTCACGATAAGTTTGAGATTCGGCGCCTTGGCGATACGCTCGCGCGTCATATAGGCGGGCCAGAATGGCTGTGAAATGACGATGTCCGCGTCGAGAAGCTCCCGATCGAGAGCGCTGTCGGCGCCATCCTTGGAAGACGTTACAACCAGCTTGTGGCCCTGCGATTCCAAGAATTTTCGTAAGCCGAGTTCGCCGGAAACGCTCCCAAGCAGCGTGCCGGGTGTGAAATCGATGGCCTTGGGCGAGGGCAGCGTCTGCCCGTCGGGATAGAGCTTCGGCTGCGCGACTTCGTCGCGCGCATAGGTTTTCGGATAGCCGTCGACCGGATCGTCGTAGAGAACGCAAACGATTTTGACCATGAGCGTAGTCCCTTCCTGTCATTCTTGATCAAAGGGTCAGGAGCGACGCCGGTCCAACCGCCTTGGTGCGTTATGTACTACAGTTATATTCCGACGTCGCGATTGCCAGTAAAGGACTGGGGCGCCGAGTCTATTTATTTTGACTAATGGGCCGATAATCGCCGCTTAATGCGTCCGCCAGGGCGCCTAAGCTCCGCCACCCATTCCCCCATTTGCGCCCTCCCCCGTCCTGCGTGTATCTCTCTCACGCCGTGGCGCTTTCGCCATGTCCAGCCATTCGCGGCGACGCCGCCACTGATCCGAAGGCCGTTTCATGCCCCTCGCCGACGCCATTCGCACGATTCCGGATTACCCCAAGAAGGGCATCCTCTTTCGCGACATCACCACGCTGCTCGGCGACGCCAAGGCGTTTCGGAAGGCGGTGGATGAACTGGTGCAGCCCTGGGCGGGGACGAAAATCGACAAGGTCGCCGGCATGGAGGCGCGCGGCTTCATCTTAGGCGGCGCCGTAGCGCATCAGCTCTCGGCCGGCTTCATCCCGATCCGCAAGAAGGGCAAGCTGCCGCATCGCGTCGTCTCGGTCGCCTATGAACTCGAATATGGCGTCGACGAAATGGAGATGCATGAGGACGCGGTGAACCCCGGCGAGCGCGTAATCCTCGTCGACGACCTCATCGCCACCGGCGGCACGGCGGAGGGCGCGGTGAAGCTTCTGCGCCAAGGCGGGGCCGATGTCGCCGCCGCCTGTTTCGTCATCGACCTGCCCGATCTTAACGGCGTGAAGCGGCTCGAGGCGCTCGGCGTGCCGGTGCGCACGCTGGTCGCCTTCGAAGGCCACTAAACCGCCTTTATTCATGTCTTTGTTCAGCCCGGGCTCGACCAGAGCGCGCCGCGAAAAAGTGGAATCCGGTTTTTCGCGGAGCGCGCGCTCTGAATTTTTGAGATCGATCGCGTTGTCCGCATTTGGGCTCTTTTGCCCAAATGCAGCGTGATCTTAAGAGAGGCTGCACGGGCGCATGACGCCGCGACGGACCCTTTTGGCGCTGGCGGCGGCCGCCGTCGTCGCGCTCATCGGCGGGTTCGCAGCCCTCCGCTCGATGCCCGTCACCGGGAGCGGCGCGCCCGCCCGGAGCGAAGCGGCGCGCAAGATTTGGAGCGGCGCCCTCCCCACCGGCATGCGCGTCGCCATGCGCATCCAGCCCGGCGCTTTTCCCCCTGTTCCACCGCCCGCCACGATGATCGCGCCGCCGCTGCTTTTGGACGCGGCGCCGCTCGCGTCGTCGGCCGAGGTCGCGGCGCTGCCGCCCGCCGCCGACGGGGTCGAAGGTTCGGTCTCCATCCCGCCCGAGCCGCCCACGGCCGCCGAGAAAGCCACGCCGCTGCCGCCATTGCGGCCGGCCGATCTCGCCGAACTTGCGATCCGCTTCGCTGAATCCGCCGCGGCGACGCCCGAGCAGACCCAAGCCGAAACGGCCGCGTCGGCCACGAATGCGTCGCCAGCCGGCCCACGGCAACCGTCGGCGAGAGCCACGCTCGAAGCGACGCCGACGGGACCGGCCGAACCGGCGCATTCGACCCAGGTGGCGCGCGCCGTCGAGCCAACGCTGCGGCCCGCGCCTGACGAGGCCTTTCAGCAGGAGACCCCGATCCGTTACGGCATGGGCGATCAGGTCTTCGTGCGGATTTTCAAGCAGGAGGGCCAGCTCGAACTGTGGCTACGAAAGAGCAACTCGCGCTTCTCTCTTTATAAGACCTATCCGATCTGCAAATGGTCGGGCAGGCTCGGACCCAAGCTGAAGGAAGCTGATTACCAGTCGCCGGAAGGTTTCTACAGCGTTTCAGCGAAGCAGCTGCATCCCAATTCCAACTATCATCGCGCCTTCAACGTCGGCTATCCCAACGCTTTCGATCGTCAGAACGGCCGGACCGGCGGCCTCGTCATGGTGCATGGCGCCTGCAAATCGGTCGGCTGTTTCGCCATGACCGACCGCGGCATCGAGGAAATCTACGCCTTCGTCGAGGCGGCGCTGCGCGCCGGGCAGAAGGAAGTGCAGCTACATATTTTTCCCTTTCGGATGACGGAGCAGGCGCTCGCCCGAGAAACCGGCGGCGGCTGGCTCGCTTTCGTCGGCGCGAGCGGCAAATATGAACACTGGACCGGATTCTGGAAAAACCTGAAGGAAGGCTACGACCTTTTCGAACAGACGGGCGAACCGCCGGTCGCCTTCGCCTGCGGCGACCATTACGCCTTCGGCGCAGGCGACACGTCCTGCAAACGCATCGCCGGCTGGTGATTCCTGCGGCCGAGCCGAGGCCGTTCAGCTTGCTTTAAGCGGAGCCGGTCAAAAATCGCCATGCAATCAGCGCCCTGCAGGCGCAATCAAGGAAGCGCCGACATGCGCCTTGCGACCTGGTCCCTTGTGGGCGCCGCCTGCGCGGCGGCCCTGCTCGCTTCGCCGTCCGCCAAATCAGCCAATCTGCCGCTCTGCGTCGCGGTCGCGCAAAACTACAATAATTGCGTCCGCCAACATCAGTTCGGCGGATTCTATCGCGGCGGCTACGGCCGCCACTATCCGGGCGGTCCCTATGGCGGAGATGGGGATTATGAAGATTACCAGGATGGAGCCTATGGGCCGGGCTACGGCGGCGGCTATGGGCAGGGCTATGATGATTATGGCCCCGGCGGCTATGGCGGTTATCGCCGCCAGCGCTACGAGCGCGCCAAGGCGGCTTGCGCCGTCTGGTTCGTCCAGATGCAGGCCAACGGCTGCTTCAATTAGCCGAAGAAGCGGCGCGGCGCCCAATGCGCGGCGCCATTCCTTTTCGCCGCCAAGCATTTGACAGCCGCCCTCATTGGAGGGTAGATGAACTCCGCTTCGGCGCGGCGGTTTCGCCGCGTTTTTCGTTTGCGCCTTCGCGCAATATCGAAGCGGAAAAAACCAACTGCAAAGAAGCCGGCCGGCGCCACCGCCAGAGCCGGGACGAACACAGGACAAGAAGATGTTCGCAGTCATCAAAACAGGCGGCAAGCAATATAGCGTCGCCGCCGGGGACGTGATCACCGTCATGGCGCTCGACGGCGCGCCGGGCGACGCCGTCACCTTCGACGAAGTGCTGATGCTTGGCGGCGACAGCCCCAAGATCGGCGCGCCGACCGTCGCCGGCGCAAAGGTTTCAGGCGAAATCGCCGAACAGACCCGCAGCGCCAAGTCGATCGCTTTCAAAAAGCGCCGTCGGCAGAATTCAAAGCGCAAGCGCGGTCATCGTCAGGACCTGACGCTCGTCAGAATCACCGCGATCGAGGGCTGATCGCCCTCTCGCGACGCTAAGGAACAAAGCGGCCCAGTCGCCGCATAGGACATTCGGAGCAAAACAATGGCTCACAAGAAGGCAGGCGGCTCGTCGCGCAACGGCCGCGATTCGGACGGGCGGCGTCTCGGCGTCAAGAAATTCGGCGGCGAATCGGTTGTCGGCGGCAATATCATTGTACGTCAGCGCGGCACCAAGTGGCATCCAGGCCGCAACGTCGGCATGGGCAAGGACCACACGCTCTTCGCCCTCGTCGACGGGGTCGTTGAATTTAAGTCAAGCGGCGGACGTTCTAGCGTATCGGTAACGCCGGCGCAGGCCGCAGAGTAAGGCGGTAGGGACGACCCGCCGCCGATCATTCCGGCGGATTACGGTCGTCTCGACCCGCTTGCTGGCGATCCAGGCGGGAAACGTTCCAGGCGAGATGTCCGGAAAAGCCGTAACAGGCCAATAGGGAGAACATTCTCCTTAACGGCTTTAGGCCAATATTTCCGAATATCGCTTGGAGCGTTGGATGTTTCCCGAAATCACGCATGACGACGTTTTCCGGCTCGAAACCGAGCGATTGTGGCTGCGTTGGCCGCGCGCGGCTGACGCCGACGAGATTCGCCGTCAGGCCAGCGAACCCGACGTCGCGCTGATGACGGCGAACATCCCCCATCCCTATGAAGCGCATGACGCCGACGCTTTCATCAAATCGGCGCGTTTGGAGAATGCCGTCGGCGGCGGCCTGCATCTCGTCGTCACCCCGAAAAACCGTCCGAACGAGCCGATCGGCCTCGTCAGCCTGCACGGCGCCGACCGGCGCGGCGCGGCGACGCTCGGCTTTTGGCTAGGGAAACCCTATTGGGGACAAGGCTACACGACAGAGGCGGCGCGAGCGCTGATCGACCTCGCCTTCGGCATTACCTCGCTTGACCGGATCGTCTCCTCGGCGCGCCCGGATAATTCGTCTTCCTTGCATGTGCATGAGAAGCTCGGATTTCGACACATCGGTCGCGGCGTGCTGCCGGCGCCGGCGCGCGGCGGCGAGATCGAAGTGGAGCTGTTCGAATTGAAGCGCGGCGAAGCGCACACGCTGTTCGGCGCGCGCCGGCCGCGCTTTCCTTCGACGTGAGCGGGAAATGAAATTCCTTGATCAAGCCCGCGTTTATGTGCGGTCCGGCGACGGCGGCGCCGGATGCGTCTCGTTTAGGCGCGAGAAATTCATCGAATTCGGCGGGCCGGACGGCGGCGACGGCGGGCGCGGCGGCGATGTCGTCGCCCTCTGCGTCGACGGGCTGAACACGCTGATCGATTATCGCTATCAGCAGCATTTCAAGGCCAAGACCGGCGGACATGGCATGGGCAAGAACCGCGCCGGCGGGCGCGGCGCCGACGCGGTGCTGAAAGTACCGGTCGGGACCCAGATTTTCGAGGAGGACGAGGAGACGCTGATCGCCGATCTCACCGAAGTCGGCCAGCGCGTCGTCATCTGCAAGGGCGGCAATGGCGGCTTCGGCAACGCCCATTTCACCACGTCGACCAATCGTGCGCCGCGGCGCGCCAATCCCGGCCAGGCGGGCGAAGAGCGCACCATTGTGCTGCGGCTGAAATTGATCGCCGACGCCGGGCTCATCGGCCTGCCGAACGCCGGCAAATCGACTTTTCTGGCGGCCGTGACGGCGGCGAAACCCAAAATCGCCGACTATCCCTTCACCACGCTTCACCCCGGCCTCGGGGTGGTGCGCAGCGGCGACAGGGAATTCGTGCTGGCGGACATTCCCGGTCTCATCGAAGGCGCGCATGAAGGTCACGGGCTCGGCGACCGCTTCCTTGGCCATATCGAGCGCTGCCGGGCGCTGCTGCATCTCGTCGACGCGACCGGCGAACACGCCGGCAAGGATTACAAGATCGTCCGGGCCGAACTTGCGGCCTATGGCGCCGGCCTCGCCGAAAAGCCAGAAATCATTGCGCTTTCCAAGATCGATGCGGTCGATGCGGATCATCTTAAGAAGCAGCGGGAACGCCTGAAGCGAGCAATCGCCTCGGCAGGGCCAAAGACCGCAACCGAGCGGCAGGCGACGTCCCTGCTCCTTTCGTCGGCGAGCGGCGTCGGCGTCAAAGAGGCGCTGCGCGCTCTTTCCAACGCCATCGAGGCGCAAAAGGCTCTTGAACGCGCGCCGGAAGAAACCCGGCCCTGGAGTCCCTGACCGCGGCGCCCCCGGCGCCGCCATTGACCTTAACGGAATCAGTGAATAGCTTTGATCCGCTATGAGCGGTCGCAGCGAAGTCAGGACATGGCAGTGCGGATCGACGGCAGTCACTCTGCTCGTCGCCTATCTGCTTGTTTTGCAAGGCTTCGCTATTGGCGTCTCGTTCAGCGGTCGCAGTTCGAGCCTTTTCGCCAGCGCCATCTGCTTCAATAAATCGTCCGGACCGCTTTCCGGCGATCCGGCGACGCCCGCGCGTCCGGCGCGGCAAGGCGGCGACGTCTGCTGCGTGGTGCATTGCGCGTCGCTTGGCGGAGCGACCGCCGCGTCGGCCTTCGTCGGCGAACCGCGCCCACCGGCGGCGGCATTCTCGACGATCAAGCTCGCTTTTGACGAGACCTCCCTGTTCCCCGAGGCGTCGACTCCGCCTCTCGGGTCCCGCGCCCCTCCTGTCCTGATCTGACGCTTGCCGCATCCGCGGCCTCACGCCCGATGCGCCGGCAAGCCGGCGGCGGGGAGTCAGAACAGCGTTTCCGTCGTTTGTCAGCGCGCGTCGCCTCGCGCGCATGCGCCGCTCAGTTTTCAGACTGACGGCTGCGACGAGCCATCGGACCGCCCAGCGATTTGGGATCATGGAACAGAAGACTCATTTGGCGACGCGCCTCGTTAAGACGACGCGCCGCGCCGCCTCGGGAGAGCGACGCTGCTCCCAGAACGGGAAGCTCACCGCCGCAAACGACGGCGACATTCGCGTCGCGCCCGAAGCCATCGCCGACCCGGCGCCGACGCGCGGACGGGTGGAGGTCGTCGAGACCTATTTCGACCACGACGGCCGCCCAATGAAGCGCAAGAGCCTGGGCGCCGCCCGGGTGGCGCGCTTCTATGACGACAAGGGCAATCAGGTCGAGGAGGCCTATTTCAACGCCGAGGGCAAGCCGACGGTCCGTAAGGATTTAGGGGCGGCGCGCATCTCCTGGCGCTATGACGACCGCGGCAACCAGGTCGAAGCCGCCATGTTCGGCGCCGACGGCGCGCCTCTACGCCGCAAACGGCGCGGCGCAAAAGGAGCGTTCGACAGCGCTCGAGAACTCCCAAAGTCGGCTATTTGACGCGCGCGATCAGAAAGCCGTCCCACCCCTTGGCGCCGACGGTCTGCACCGCCGTCGCCTCGACCCTCTTCTCCTCCGCGACGGCCTCAAACAGCGCGCGCGCCCCGAGCGCGCCGCCATCGGTTTGCGAAGGATCGGCGACCGCGCCCTCCCGAACGACATTATCGACGATGATCAGCGCGCCTGGCCGAGTCAGTTTCAACGCATAGGCGAAATAAGCGGCGTTGCTGGGCTTGTCGGCGTCGATGAAGGCGAGATCGAACGGCTCCGGGCGCTCTGATTCCAGCAGCGGCAACATGTCGAGCGCGGGACCGACGCGCAGGTCGACGCGCGCGCTCACGCCTTCGCGGGCAATATTGGCCTGGGCGACCTCGGCGTGCCGCGGATCGACTTCAAAGGTGACGACCTTACCGCCATCGCCCACCGCGCGCGCCAGCCAGATCGTCGAATAGCCGCCGAGCGTTCCGATTTCGAGAATGCGTCTTGCGCCGATGGCGCTTGCGAGCAGCTGCAGCAATTTGCCCTGCGGCGGCGACACGTCGATCGCAGGAAGATTTTCGCGCGCATTGGCGGCGAGCGTCGCTTGCTGAGATTCGTCCTTAGAAATCAGCGCCGCGGAGATGTATTCGTCGACGCGAGTCCAGTCTTGTTGAGACATCTAACTTTCCTTTTTGACGAGCGCTTGACGGCGCATTCCATAAATTTATTTGACATTGCGCATCGTTTCACGCGTTGTCGCCCTTCGCGCAAACGCGCGAGAAGCCGAGAGGCTCGATTGGCCGCATTCTCTTGAGCCTCAGTCGGCGCTGCGGCGGAAGTGTCGCCGATCAGCAACTGTGGGAGCACCAAGGATGATCAAGATTGCATTGACGACGACCGCAATTGGACTGGCGATGTGCGCCGCCGCCGCCGCCGAGAACACGAAATGGAGCGTGACTGAAACCAACGCGGTTGGCATCAAGGTCGCGTCAGGGACCTGGACGCTCGATAATGCTGGCGGCAAGCTCTCAGGCGCGGCCAACTTGCAATTCGATAACGGCAAGATGCTCGACTACAAACTTGAGGGCACGGCCGAAGGCGAGGCTTACACGGTCAATCTCGTGGATCGCACCGACGACAAGAAGAATTGCGTTTGGACGGGCAAGCCCGCCGCCACCGCCAGCGGACACGTGCTGAGCGGGGAAGTGAAATGCGACGGCTCGAAATTTACGATCCGCGCCGGCCAGCAATAAGCGCCGACTGCGATGGAAAACGCCGGCCTCGGGCCGGCGTTCTATTTTAGCGGCTGCTGCTTTGTCGGCGCGCGCGGCGCAACGAGGGTCCGCGATCGCATAAGCCGCCGGCGCCCAATCAACTCTTCGGACCGCCGCGAATGACCGGCCAAACGGAAGAGATCAGCCGGCATTCGTCTCACGCCTCCATCTCCTCCAGTTCCGCGATCAGGCCTTCGATCATTTCGAGGCCGATGTTCCAGAAGGCGGGATCGCGCGCATCGAGTCCGAAGGGCTTGAGCAATTCGTCATAGGGCTTGGCGCCGCCGGCTTCGAGCAAAGCGAAATAGCGCTCGGCGAATCCCTCATGCGCTTTCTGGTAGACTCCATAGAGCGAATTCACCAGACAATCGCCGAAGGCGTATGCATAGACGTAGAACGGCGAATGGATGAAATGCGGAATATAGGCCCAGAAGGTTTCATAACCTGGGCCCAGCCGGATCGAAGGGCCGAGGCTTTCGCCCTGAACACTCATCCATAGATCGGAGATCTGGTCGGCGGTGAGTTCGCCCTCGCGGCGTTCGTTGTGCACCTTTCGCTCGAAGGCGTAGAACGCCATCTGACGCACGACGGTGTTGAGCATGTCCTCGACTTTCGACGCGAGCAGCGCGCGCTTTTGCGCCTTGTCCGACGCCTGCGCGATGAGCGCGCGGAAGGTCAGCATTTCGCCGAAGACGGACGCCGTCTCCGCGAGGGTGAGCGGCGTCGGCGCCATCAGCGCGCCCTGTCGCGCCGCGAGCACCTGATGCACGCCATGGCCGAGTTCATGCGCGAGCGTCATCACATCGCGGGTCTTGCCCTGGAAATTGAGCAACACATAGGGATGCGCGGAAGGGACCGTCGGATGCGAGAAGGCGCCCGGCGCCTTGCCGGGACGCACCGGCGCGTCGATCCAGTTTTTATCGAAGAAGCAACCGGCAATCTCCGCCATGCGGGGCGCAAATCCGTTGTATGCCTCAAGCACGATTTCGCGCGCCTCGGGCCAGGAATAACGCTTGGCCGGCGTCGCCGGCAGCGGCGCGCTGCGATCCCAATAGTCGAGCGCGTCCTTGCCGAACCATTTCGCCTTGAGCTTGTAATAGCGATGCGACAGGCGCGGATGGGCGGCCTCCACCGCTTGCGCGAGCGCTTCGACGACTTCTCGTTCGACGCGATTGGAGAGATGACGCGAGTCGGCGACGTCCTCAAAGCCGCGCCAACGATCCGAGATTTCCTTGTCTTTCGCCAAAGTGTTGGTGATGAGAGAGAAGGTGCGTAGATTGTTCTTCAACGTCCGGCCGATCGCTTCGGCCGCTTCGCGCCGGGTCGCTTCGCGCGGGTCCTGCATCAGATTGAGCACGGGCTCGATCGCGAGTTCCTCGCCGCCGACCTTGAAGCGCAACGACGCGATGGTCTCATCGAAGAGACGATTCCAGGCGGCGGCGCCCGAAATGTATTTTTCGTGGAAAAGCTCTTCGAGTCTGTCTTCGAGTTCGTGAGGCTTTTCCTTGCGGATGTCTTCCAGCCAGGGCTTCCAACGCGCGAGCGGCTCCTTGCTCGCCGCCGCCATCAATGTCGAATCGTCGAGGCGATTGAGTTCGAGCTGAAAGAAGAGCAGCTGCGCCGAGGCGTTGGTGACTTTCTCCTGCACGTCGCCATAGAATTTGGCGCGCGCCGGGTCGGTGGTGTCGCCGCTATAGAGAAGGCCGGCGAAGGACATCAGCCGACCGAGCAAGTCCTGCAGCTCTTCATACCGCTTGACCGCCGCGCCCAGCTCGGCGCTGGCGTTTGGCCCTTCCGCAAACGACTGGAGCCGGCCGCGATAATCCTTGCCGAATTGCGCAACCTCCTGCGCGGCTCTGGCGAGATCGGCCGCGACCTGCGGCGAATCGGTCGCGGGATAAAGATCGGCGAGATTCCATTCCGGCAACGCTTCCGCCCTTGGGGCGGGCGCGGCGGCTTCGGCGATCGATCGCGGCGTCAAAAAGGCGCTGAACATGGCGGAACACCTCAAGGGGTGTGCGGCTCCCAAGAAGCGGAGGCGCGAGGATCCAAACTGGCCTCAATATGGCCAAGAGGCCGGACCGGATCAACCGGCAGGCAAAGGGTCGGCGCCGGCGCGCGTTGCCGCTATAACAGCAATCGAACGAGAGATTCAGCTCAGGTGCGCGCAATGGCGGGAGAGCCAGATTTTCTTACGTCGGTCACATCGCATTACGCCATGGCGCGCGGCCTTTTCACGCGGATTTCCACCTTCCTCGGCAATGCGACCTTCAAGATCAAGCGCGGCTCGCCAAACGAGACGATCGAAGAAATCGCGAGGCGCTTCAAGACCGACGACTATGATTGTCTGGTGCTGAGGGAACGGGCCGAGACAAAGGCAGGCGCGGCCTTCATCGACGAGAAGACTCAAGACATCAACCGCGCGAGCTTTCATCGCTCGGCTTTCACGCTCAACGCCTTCACGCAACTGTTTTTCGTCGACCTCGCCGCGCAGCTGTCCTTCTCCTTTGTCCAGCTCAAAATCGCCTTCACGCTCGCCAATATTTTGCTCGCGCTGCTCGCGCATGCCTCGCTGCGTCAGAGTTATCGCGCGCTGCTCGCCGGACCGAATGCGCTTCCTCCCAAACGGCGCTTCGGGGGCCTGTTTGCAAATCCTGCCTATAACCGCGCGGTGAAGAAGAACTCGCGCAGCTATGCGCAAAGCGCGTGGGAAGAGAAATCGCTGTTTCGCCCGGCCTATTTCATCAACGCCGTCGTCATTTTTCTCGGCGGGCAATTCATCCTTGCGCCGGACCGTCTGATCTTTCCCTTCAGCTTCATTGTCGGAAAAATCTCCGGCCTGTTCACCACTCTGGTCATGGCCTTCGACGTCTGGCGCGGGATTCGCGCCGGCGACGCGGCGCGCACCGCGCGCGAAAGGGAAGTTTCCGTCTATCGCGATCTCGACATCTGAACCGAAGCGTTTTTAGGCGTTGCGGCGAATTAAGTGCGCCAATTCCGGCTCGTTCGCAAAACCATGCGAGACTGGAGGCTCGCGGTCCAGATGCGTCGCCTACGGACCGCGAAACTCCCAGCTCGCCAACGCTGCGCCGATTCAGTTATTTCACTGCATCGCCTTAACGGCCGCGCAGCCGCGACAGAACCTCTTTCGTCGCAAAGCCGTCGGCGGGCTGCACGCCGGCGCTCAATTGAAAGGCGTGGACGGCGTTGCGGCTCGCGCGACCGAGCTTGCCGTCAAATGTTCCCTGATAGAAGCCGCGCTCGCTGAGGAGCTGCTGCATCGCCTTGACGTCGGCGGTCGACAGCGGCGCGACCTTCGGCCAAGGCGCCCGCGGAATGGCGCGTCCGGCGATGCGGTCGGCAAGCAGCGCGACCGACATCGCATAGGCGTCGGACGTGTTGTATTGACGGATCGCCTCAAAATTGTCGGTGATGAGAAAGGCGGGGCCGCTGGCGCCCGCCGGCAGGTAAAGGCTCGCGGCGCCGCTTGCCGGCAAGGCGGCGCCGTCTACGCGCTTGACGCCGAGCTGCCGCCAGCGAGCGAAATCGAGATCGAAGGCCGCATAGTCAAAACCTTCCGGCAGCCGGACTTCGATGACCGCCGGCAATCCCGCCACCCAGCCGGATTTCGCCAAGAAATTGGCGATGGACGCGACCGAGTCGGCGCGCGAGCGCCAGATGTCCGGCGCGCCGCCGCCTTCGTCGCTTTCCGCGAATTTGAGATAGGCGGAAGGCATGAATTGCGGCTGGCCCATCGCCCCGGCCCAGGAGCCGCGCAATTGCGCGCGATTCGCATAGCCCTTTTCGAGCATGACGAGCGCCGCCACGAATTCGTCGATGAAGGTTTCCGCGCGATGGCCCTGCCAGGCGTGCGTCGCCAAGACGCGCAACGCGTCGGCGCCGCCGGCCGCCGTTCCGAAATTGCTTTCGACGCCGAGAATGGCGACGACGATTTCGCTGGGAACGCCATGGCGGGCCTGCGCCCTGCCAAGCGGTCCCGCAAGTTCCGCGGCAACGGCGCGTCCGCGCGACACGCGACCATTCGTCACAGCTCCGGCGAGATAGGCAGGGATCGAGACGATGAATTCAGCCTGCGCGCGCGGCTTGGTCGAGACCGAAGGGTCCGGCGAAAGCCCGGCGATCGCCGCGTCGAAGGTCTCGCGCGAGACGCCCGCCGCCTGAGCTGACGGCCACAGGCCCTGCAAAAACGCCTCAAACGTGTCGGCTTGAGCGCGATCTCGCACAATGCAGACGGCCGCCAACGCGCGCGCAAAACCGCCGAGCATTCGTCGGCGGTCAATCGGCGCCCAGTGTATTGGCGCAAGGCGCCTAGTCATGAGCCAATCCTTTGCTGCTTCTTTGGAAATATTACACCTTCCGCCATTTCGTTTGACAGGGGGCGGGCGCTGCCTTCTACTGAAAAAAATCTATTACATGAATAGGGAGCGAGTGATGCTCGCCTGTCGCCACGAATGACTCATCAACCTTCGACTACCAGTTTCGATCGTTCGATCAAACTGCGCGATCAGTCCCCCGAGAGCGCAACGAAGATATCGGACCTCAAAACGCGGCTGCGCGCCGCGGGCCTGCGTCCAACCGTTCAGCGTCTCTCCCTGAGCCGGCTGCTGTTCGGCAACGGCGACCGGCATGTGAGCGCCGAAGCCTTGCACGCCGAGGCGCGCGAGGCCGGTCTGACCATGTCGCTCTCCACGGTCTACAACACGCTCAACCAATTCGCCGAAGCGGGTCTGTTGCGCGAGATCGCCGTGCAGGGACCGCGCACCTACTTCCATACGCGCATATCGCCGCACCATCATTTCATGGATGAAGGCACGGGCCGCATGTTCGACGCCGCCGACGGTTCGGTCGAATTTGCGCGGCTGCCGGCGCCGCCCGAAGGGATGGAAGTCGTCGGCTGCGACGTGATCATCCGAATTCGCCCGAAGAAGGGGTGAGCGACGGCCCGCCGCAAGATGGGCGGGCGCGATTCCTGCGCGTCGCATGGCTGGCCTATGCGATCGCGACTGTCGCTCTCTCGTTCGCCGTTCTGGCGATCTACGTCAACGCTTACGACGACTATGATTTGTCGGAACGTTTGCGCGCCACTGGGCGCTTCGCGCGCCAAGCGATGCAGGCGCTCTCCTTTCCGCTCGGCGCGCCGGTCGGCTGGCTGGTCGATCCGCCGCTTGAACGGAGCTTCGGCTGCGGCGACGAGAACGAGCCCTGCGCGATCTTCGTCAATTGGAACACGCATGTCGCCGTGCTGCTGGCGCAAATCGTTCTGCTGCGCTGGCTGATCCGGAAATATTGATCGCAAGAGGCGGACTCATACGGATTCCGGCTGATCCGTTTGCTTGGACCATTGTCATTCCCGGCAGGCCAAAGGCCTGACCGTGAATCCAGAGCCACAACAAGGATCATGGATGTTGCTCTGGATTCCCGATCGCGCGCATTGCGCACGTCGGGAATGACAGCTGAATGGCCCCCGAATTTCGTCTCACTTTCCGTGCGCGTCGCGCCATCGCTTCATGACCGCGAGCGCATTCTGAATATGGGCCGTCGCGCCGGAATCCTCGACGACCGAAAGAATCTTGCCGTCGGGCGCAATGACATAGGAGATGCGGTTCGCGAACATCGCCCCGGCGATCGGGACCTTGAAAGCCGCGTCATAGGCGTTGATGACTTTGAAATCGGGATCGGCGCCGACCGGGAATTTGTCCCGGCACTCTTTCAATGAGAATTCGCGCTGCGTGGCGATCTTGTCGCTCGATACGCCGATGACGCTTGCGCCCATCGCGGCGAATTCATCCATCGCCTCGGCGAATTCATGCGCCTCGACGGTGCAAACGCTAGTGAAGGATTTCGGATAGAAATAGAGAACCACCGGCCCCTTCGCGAGCGCCTGCCGCAGCGAGAACGCGAAATCCTTGCCGCCCTGCGCCGCCTCAATAGTGAAGTCCGGCGCGACGTCGCCGGGCTTGAGCGCGGCGAGCGCGCAGGTCGAAACGAGCGTCAGCATGGCGGCGGCGATGGCTCTCACGACGGTCTCCCCAGTCGACATTTCTTCACAAGGAGATGGTGGCGCTCGCGGCTTGACCAAGCCCGGCCATTAAATGCGGCCATAAAGCCCGGCTAGGAAGTCCCGAGAAAGGCGGATGTTGCAGCGCAGCATCATCCAAAATAAGATCAGACTCCAACCGAGCGCCTCGGATTAAGGGAAGTTGATGACGACCCACGCGAATATTGCGCAGACGAATGGGGAGCGCACAGAGCGGACATCCTCCAACCCGGTCCACTCCAACCCGGTTCAGCCCAGAGCGGTTCACGGCTTTCCGCGGCTCGCGTCGAAAGCCTTTGTCGAGGCTTGGCCGAGCGCCTTTCTCGCGGCCGAGCGCGCCACCGAGGGAGAGTCGTACGGCTACGCGGCGCTCGGCGACGTCATCGACCGCTCGCTTCACGCCAGCATCGCGCATGTGACCGGCGGGCTTTCGCCAGCCGCCATGGCGGGCGCCTATTGGGATTGGGTGGTCCATCTTGCTTCTTCGCCCGGAAAACAGATGCAGCTCACTGAGAAGGCGATGCGCAAGTCTTGGCGGTTCGCCAGCTACGCCTCGCGCTGCGCGATGCAACCGAACGCCGCGCCCTGTATCGAGCCGCTGCCTCAGGATAAGAGATTTGCCGCCGAAGCGTGGCGGCGCTGGCCCTACGCTCTGCTCTATCAAGGCTTTTTGCTGAACCAGCAATGGTGGCACAACGCCACGACGGGCATCAGCGGCGTCACCAGGCAGCATGAAAACGCGGTCGAATTCGCCTCGCGGCAATTGCTCGACATGTTCTCGCCGTCGAATTTCTTAGCGACCAATCCCGAAGCGCTGCAACGGACGATGGAGACGGGCGGCATTAATCTCGTCTACGGATTGCAGAATTTTCTTGAGGACATGGAGCGTCGCGCCGGCGGCAAAAGGCCGGTGGGCGCCGAAGCCTACGTTCCTGGCAAGAATGTCGCGGTGACGCCGGGCAAGGTGATCTATCGCAATCGGCTGATCGAACTCATTCAATATGCGCCGGCGAGCGAGACGGTGCGGCCGGAGCCGGTGCTGATCACGCCCGCCTGGATCATGAAATATTACATTCTCGATCTGTCGCCGCATAATTCTCTCGTTCGCTATCTGACCGAGCAAGGCTTTACGGTGTTCATGATTTCCTGGCGCAATCCGTGCAGCGAAGATCGGGACTTCGACATGGAGGCCTATCGCAGGCTCGGCGTCATGGCCGCGCTCGACGCGATTTCGCGACTCATGCCGGACCGAAAGATTCACGCGGCCGGCTATTGTCTTGGCGGCACGCTGCTCGCCATCGCCGCGGCCGCCATGGCGCGGGACAATGACGACCGTCTCAAGAGCGTGACCTTGCTCGCGGCGCAAACCGATTTCACCGAAGCCGGAGAACTGACGCTCTTCGTAAACGAGAGCCAGCTCGCGTTCCTTGAGGATTTGATGTGGGAGCACGGCTATCTCGATTCCAAGGAGATGGCCGGCGCGTTCCAACTCCTGCGCTCCAATGATCTCATCTGGTCTTATGCGCTAAAGTCCTATCTGATGGGCGAGCGCGAGCCGATGACCGACATGATGGCCTGGAACGCTGACGCGACGCGCATGCCTTACAAGATGCATTCCGAATACCTGCGGCGGCTCTTCCTCAACAATGATCTCGCCGAGGGCCGGCTTCGCGCCAATGGCGGCGCCGTCGCGCTCAATGATGTAGGCGCGCCGATTTTCGCCGTCGGCACGGAGCGCGATCACGTCGCGCCCTGGCGCTCGGTTTATAAGATTCACCTGCTCGCCGACGCCGAAATCACCTTTCTGCTGACGAGCGGCGGCCATAACGTCGGCATCGTCTCCGAACCTGCGAAGAGGCGCGGCGGTTACCGCTTCACGACCAGGGTGGACGGCGAACATTACGCCGATCCTGACGAATGGACGAAGATCGCGACCGTCAGGGAAGGCTCGTGGTGGCCGGAATGGAGCGCATGGCTTGCCGCGCGCTCAGGCTCGCCGGTCGCGCCGCCGGCAATGGGCCAGGCGCTTTGCGACGCGCCGGGCGCTTACGTGCTGCAGAGCTGATGCGCTGAGAACCGGCGTGCAAAGGTTTCGTTGGGGACGCCCCTCGCCTGGCGCCCTCGGCGCGCACCTTGCCTGATAACATTTCCGTTGAATTGCTCGGTTGTCATTCCCGACGCGCGCAACGCGCGCGATCGGGAATCCAGAGCAAAACCAGCATTTCCGCATCGGCTCTGGATTCCCGGTCAGGCCTTCGGCCTGCCGGGAATGACAGTCCAGGCGAACAGTTCAACCGGAAGTCGTTCAAACATGAATAGCGCGGCCGAAGGCGGCGAGCACGCTTTCATGCATCGTTTCCGACAGCGTCGGATGCGGAAAGATCGTGCGGATTAATTCTTCTTCGGTCGTCTCGAGATTCATCGCGATGACGAAGCCCTGGATCAATTCCGTCGCTTCGACCCCGAAGAGATGCGCGCCGAGCAGCCTACCGCTCTTGGCGTCGAAGATCGTCTTCACCAGCCCTTCGAGCTCGCCGAGCGCGATCGCTTTGCCATTGGCGAGATAGGGGAAGCGGCCGATCTTCAATTCAAACCCCTGCTCTTTCGCCTTCGCTTCGGTCAGGCCGACCGACGCGACCTGCGGGTGACAATAGGTGCAGCCCGGCACGCGCGATCTGTCGAGCGCATGGGCGTCCAGTCCGGCGATCGCTTCGACGCAGGAGACGCCCTCATGCTCCGCCTTATGGGCAAGCATCGGTCCGCCGGCGACATCGCCAATCGCGTAGACGCCCTCGACATTGGTGCGTCCCAGCCCGTCAATTTTGATGACGCCGCGCTCAAGCGCGACGCCGAGCGCTTCCAGACCGAGATTTTCGACATTGGCGACGACGCCGATCGCCGACAACGCGCGCTCGACTTCGAGCGTCTGACTCGCCTCGTCCGGCCCTTTCAGCGTAACGACGAGGCTATCCTTCTTTTTCTCGACCCCCGTCACCGTCGTTGAGACGCGAATGTCGATGCCCTGCTTCTTGAACGACCGATGCGCCAGCGCCGCGATCTCTTCGTCTTCGGCCGGAAGAATATGCGGCAGCGCTTCGACGAGAAAAACTTCGACGCCAAATGTCCGATAAAAGGAAGCGAATTCGACGCCGATGGCGCCGGCGCCAACGATGAGCAGCGATTTCGGGAAAGCTTCCGGCTTCATCGCCTCGAAATAGGTCCAGACGAGTTTCCCATCAGGTTCAAGTCCAGGAAGAACGCGCGGACGCGCGCCGGTCGCGATGATGATGTGCTTTGCCCGATAGAGTCCTTCGCCGAGCGTGGATTTCGGCGCCGGCAATTGCGGCAGCATCGGCGCCTTGGTCGGCGCGCCGACCCGGACCTCGCCCTTTGCCGCGATCGTCGCCTCGCCCCAGATGACGTCGATCTTGTTCTTCTTGAGCAGAAAGGCGACGCCGCCATTGAGCCGCGCCGCCGCTTCACGCGAATGCGCGACGATGCGCGCCGCGTCGGCGTTCGGCGCGCCTTCAAGAACGCCGAACCGCTCGCCTTCCTTGGCAAGGCGATAGACCTCGGCCGAACGCAGCAGCGCCTTGGTCGGGATGCAGCCCCAATTCAGGCATATGCCGCCGAGATGTTCGCGCTCGACGACCGCCGTCTTCAGGCCGAGTTGCGCGGCGCGGATCGCAGCGACATAGCCGCCCGGTCCGCCGCCGATGACGATGAGATCATATGTGTTGGTCATGCTCCGCCCTAGCTCGTGGCGAGATTATAGAGCAACTCGACGCCATGACGAGGCGACGCCAGTCCAGGTCGGCGCGCAATAAGCGGGCAAGCAAGTCGCCGAGGCAAAACGCTTCAGCAAGAAAAAGAACCTGGAAGTCTACCAAAGAAAAGCCTCCCGCAGCCAAACTGCGGGAGGCTCTAACCTGATCGCGATGGAAAGCTTACGCCGCCTGCGGCAGCGCCGATTTTGCCTGCGCGACGATGGCCGCGAAGGCTTCCGGCTGGTGGATGGCGAGTTCCGACAGGACCTTGCGGTCCACCATCACGCCCGCCTTGGCGAGGCCGTCGATAAAGCGCGAATAGGTCAGGCCGTGTTCGCGCACGGCGGCGTTGAGCCGCTGGATCCACAGCGCTCGGAAGGTGCGCTTCTTCGCCTTGCGGTCGCGCGTCGCATATTGCATCGAGCGGTCGACGGCGGCCTTGGCGGCGCGGATCGTGTTCTTTCGGCGGCCATAGAACCCCTTGGCGGCCTTGAAAGTCTTCTTGTGTTTGGCGTGGGCGGTGACGCCGCGTTTGACGCGAGCCATGACGAATCTCCTTCGGGGAAAGCGTTTTAGAGGCGGATCAGCCGTTCGGCAGGAAGTATTTCTTGACGTTGTCGCCGTCCGTCTTGAACAGCACGCTCGTCCCGCGCAGATTTCTGATCTGCTTGTTCGTCCGCTTGATCATGCCGTGGCGCTTGCCCTTTTGGGCATAGACCACCTTGCCTGTGCCGGTGATCTTGAAGCGCTTTTTCGCGCCCGATTTCGTCTTCAACTTGGGCATTTTGCTCTCCTGGGCCTGCGCCCGTTGTTTTTAAGCGCTGGCCTCATTGGCCGGCGCTGCTTCGCGCGAGCGAAAGAACCGCCACGGCAGCCCTTACTGGCCGGGCGGTTCTATGAAGCGCGCCTTATGTCGCAATGCGGAGGAAAAGGCAAGTCGTCGCAGGTCAAAGGGAGGACCGGAGTGGACTGCGCCCGCTCTTGGCGACATAGTTTGGCCACCCAGCGGGCTTCAATCTCAAACAAAACGAGTGAGACTTCAGCCGGCGGATCGTCAAACATAAGAAATAGGACGCTTTTTCCCATGACTTGAAGAACAGTTCAAAAGCGTTAGAAGTCTCTGGCGGGAAACGATTCCGGGGCGAAATTATGAATATCCATGCTTCTATGGAGTCCGCGATTGCCGCGGAATGTCCGGTCAATTCTCATAACGAATGGGATCCGTTGGAGGAGATCATCGTCGGGCGCCTCGAAGGCTCGACCATTCCTTCAGATCATCCGGTCGTCACCTGCAATATTCCCGGCATGGCCGCGCGCGCCCAGTCGCTTGCCGCCGGATTTCGCTTTCCGAAATTCATGATCGAGCCGGCGCAGCAGGAACTCGACGGCTTTATCGCTTTACTCGAGTCGCTCGGCGTCACGGTGACGCGGCCGGACGCGGTCAATCACAAGGCGAAATTCTCGACGCCGCACTGGTCGTCGCGCGGCTTCTGCAATTCCTGCCCGCGCGACTCGATGCTGGTGTTCGGTGACGAGATTCTCGAAACGCCAATGGCCTGGCCCTGCCGCTATTTCGAGACCCACTCCTATCGCGAAATCCTCAAGGACTATTTTCGTCGCGGCGCGCGCTGGACGTCGGCGCCAAAGCCGCAGCTCACTGACGAACTCTTCGACCCAGATTTCAAACTGCCGGAGAAGGGCGAGGAAATCCGCTACATCCTCACTGAATTCGAGCCGGTGTTCGACGCCGCCGACTTCTTCCGCTGCGGCCGGGACATTTTCGTCACGCGCTCCAATGTGACGAACGCCATGGGAATCGACTGGCTCCGCCGCCATCTCGGCGAAGGCTATCGCATCCATGAGATCAAGAGCCGCTGCCCCAATCCAATGCATATCGACACGACGATCCTGCCGCTCGGGCCGGGCCGACTGCTGATCAATCCGGAATATATCAATCCCGACGAACTGCCCGATATTTTGAAGAAATGGGACATTCTCGTCGCGCCGGAGCCCGATCCGATCAATGATCGCATCCTGGCGATCACTTCGATGTGCGGCAAATGGCTCAGCATGAACATTCTGATGATCGACGAGAAGCGCGTCATCGTCGATCCGCATCACACCAATATGATGCGGCAGATGGAGAAGTGGGGCTACGAGCCGATCCCCTGCTCTTTCCTGCACTATGCGGCGTTCGGCGGCGCCTTTCATTGCGCCACGCTCGACGTGCGCCGGCGCGGAACGCTTGAGAGCTATTTCTAAGGCGACGCCAGGAAATAACTAGATCGATCGCTGGAGCTATGGCGAGCCTAGAGGCTCGCGTTCCAAGGGCGGCGCATCCTGGACCGCGAGCCTCCCGGCTCGCATGGTTGGCGCATGTAATTCGCGGCGCCGACGAACGGCTTGCCAGTCCCCGACGCTCCTTTGAAGGCAATATCGGGACGATTTCATTTCATGTCGACGCCGCCGAGCCGCAGACCGATGATGCCCAGAACGATCAGAGCGATCGATCCTAGCCGCAGCATGGTGGTCGGTTCGTTGAACAGGTAGACTCCGACAAGCGTCGCTGCGGCGATGCTCGTGCCGGTCCATGCGGCGTAAGCCGTACCCGCTGGAATCGTCTTTACCGCAAGGCCCAGGCACCCGACGCTGGCCATCATGAAAAACACCATGATGGCCGAAGGCCAAAATCGCGTAAACCCTTGAGCATATTTCATACCGACTAGCCAGCCGACCTCACAGAGGCTGCCAATAAAGAGGATGATCCAGTCCATCTAACCGTCCTTGCTCCGCCGGCGCCCCCGCAGTGATTCGCCGTCGGGCGGACTTGTCGGTTTTGCGGCCCCTGGCGTCAAGGACCGCGTCCTGCGCCAGACGCCAATTTGCATTTCGCTCTCCGTCGCCCACATAGGCCGCAAGGAGCCTTTGTCATGCGAAAAATCGTCGGCGTTTATCCCGCCCCCGATTCCATGCATTGGGTCGGCGACGGCTTTCCCGTCCATTCGCTGTTCTCGCATCACGAGCATGGCGCTCGGGTGAGTCCCTTTCTGCTGTTCGACTATGCCGGACCGTTCGACTTTCCGCCAAGCGCCAAGCGCCGCGGCGTCGGGGCGCATCCGCATCGCGGCATCGAGACCGTGACGATCATTCTGGATGGCGAAATCGCGCATCGCGACTCGACCGGCGCCGGCGGGCTCATCGGCCCCGGCGACGTGCAGTGGATGCGCGCCGCATCGGGCGTCGTTCACGAGGAATATCACTCCGAAAGCTTCGCCAAGTCTGGCGGACGCTTCGAGCTCGTGCAGCTTTGGGTCAATCTGCCGGCGCGCGACAAGATGAGCCCGCCGCGCTACCAGACCCTCCTCGACAAGGACATTCCGCGCGTCGATCTGGCGGACGACGCCGGCCTCGTTCGCGTCATCGCCGGCGAATTCGACGGGCATCGCGGACCAGCGCAAACGGCGACGCCGATCGATCTTTGGGACATGCGCATCGATGCGGGAAAAAGCGTCCGCTTCACGCTGCCGGAAGGCCACACGGCGCTTGCCGCGGTTCTCGAAGGGACAGTCGAGGTCAACGGTGAGAAGGTCGCGCGCGCCATGGACGTCGTCGTCTTCGACGAAACAGGAGGCGAGGTCGCTTTTGAGGCGAATAGTGACACGAAGCTCATCATCATGAGCGGCGAACCGATCGACGAGCCCGTGGCGCAGCAGGGACCTTTCGTGATGAACACGCAGGATGAATTGCGACAGGCGTTCGTCGATTACCAATCGGGTCGCTTCGGCGTGATCGCGCAGCCGGACGCCTGACAAGGCGCCGCCGTCTTTATGTTCGGCGCGACGCTGCTCGCAATTCCTGGATCGTCGCCGCGAGAGAAGAAAACTCCACCGGCTTGGTGAGAAAGGCGTCGACTCCGGCGGCGCGAGCGGCGCGTTCGTCCTCCTCGCGGGCGCTGGCCGTCAGCACCAGTATCGGCGTGCGCGGGGCGCCCGCGCGCGTTTCGGCTTCGCGAATGCGAAGACTCGCCTCGCGTCCATCGAAATCAGGCATGAAGAGATCCATGACGATCACGTCATAGGGCGCGCCGGCGCCCTCAATCGCCTCACGGGCGCGCGCAAGCGCGAGCGCGCCGCTTTCCGCTCTGGTCACCTTCGCGCCAAGCTTGGCGAGGTGGCGCATCAGGATGAGCGCGTTGATCTCATTGTCTTCAGCAACGAGCGCGTTCACTCCGGCGAGCGCCTGCGCCTGCGCGCCCTCCTCATTCGCCGGCGCCTCGGCGCTCGCGTGCGACAGGCGGGCGATAAGCGAGGCGATCCGCACCGGTTTTACCAGCCAGCCGTCGAAATCGCACAAAGCCTCTTCGCCGAAGGCGCGCCGCTCAAGCGGCGAGAAGAGAAGGAACAGCCGACGCGCCTGCGCCGCGCGCGCGGATTGAGCCAGTTCGGCGGTCATTTGGGGCCCGAGCGCGCAGTCGACGATGATGGCGTCGAAAGGTCGTTCACGACGTCTTTGCATCGCGTCTGGCGCGTCTGCCGCCGCAACGATCTCCGCCTTCGCGCCAGCGTAACGCAGGCTCTCCGCGAGATAAGGCGCTTCAAAGACGCTTTGCGCGATGATGAGCGTCTCAAGTCCGTCTAGCGGGGTCGAAACGACGTCTTCGGCGATCGGCGGCGCGGGGAGCGTGAAGGCGAAAACCGAACCCTTGTCGGATGATTCGACGAGCGCGAGCGCGCCGCCCATTCGCGCCACCAGCCGGCGGGAAATGGCGAGGCCGAGACCCGTGCCCGCGCGGGGGTGGTTCTCGGAAGGGTCGGCCTGTTCGAATTCTTCGAAAATCGCTTCGCGCGCCTCGTCCGGCACGCCGGGTCCGGTGTCGCACACCGCGAAACGCAGCCGCGCGCCGTCGCGCATGACGCGCAAGCCGACGCCGCCGCGTTCAGTGAATTTCACGGCGTTGCCGATGAGGTTGAGCAGCACCTGCCTTAGCCGGGCCGGATCGCTCACGATTTCACGGGGCGCGTCGGGCGAGATCACGCTAGCGAGTTCAAGGCCCTTGGTCAGGGCGCGGGGCGCAAGAAGTTCGACGACGCTTTCGACAAAAGGGGCGAGCGCAAAGGTTTCGCAGCGCAGCTCGAACTTGCCGGCCTCGATCTTGGAAAAATCGAGAATGTCGTCGATGAGCTGCGAGAGCGAACGGCTCGAATCGCCGATCGCTTCGACATAGCTCGCCTGTTCGTCGGTCAGCCTGGTCATGGCGAGGAGCTGCGCCAGTCCCATGACGCCGTTGAGCGGCGTGCGGAACTCGTGACTGACCGCGGCGAGAAAGCGAGACTTCGCCAGACTCGCGGCCTCGGCGCGGTCGCGGGCGGCGGCTGCGGCGCGCAACTCCCAGATTTCATCGCGCAGCGATTCAAGTTCGCCTTCGACTTGTCGGCGGCCGTGCTTGAGCAAGGCGACGCAAATCGCCGCCGCCAGCGCCGCCAGGATCAGCTGTGACGCGACCAAAATCCCGAATTGGGCTAATGACATGCGCCCATCATCAGGCCGCAAGCCGCCCCAATGCAAGCCCCGCGCGATAGGAAAGCGCTTCGGCGAGATGCGGTCTGCCGACGGATTCGGCGCCATCGAGATCGGCGATTGTGCGCGCTAGCTTCAAAACTCTGTGAAAGCCGCGCGCCGTGAGGCCGAAACGCTCGGAGGCGTCGCGAATCAGCGCCGTGCCCGGCGCATCGAGTCGAGCCACGCGCTCGATCACCCCCGCCGGCGCGGCGGCGTTGGCGGCGACGCCCGGCAGGGAGAGAGCGTCATAGCGGGCGCGCTGAATTTCGCGCGCGCGCGCGACGCGCGCCGCGACTTGGCGCGAACCTTCGCTCGGCGGCGGCAACACGAGATCTGCGGCGGTCAACGCAGGGACTTCGATCTGGACGTCGAAACGGTCGAGCAGCGGCCCTGACAGCCGCGCTTGATATTGCGCGACGCATCGCTCGTTGGGCTGACGCTTGCAGGCGAAGCCAGGGTCGTTCGCATGGCCGCAACGACAGGGATTCATCGCCGCGACAAGCTGAAAGCGCGCCGGATAGACGGCGCGATGATTGGCTCGCGACACCGCCACCTCGCCGGTTTCAAGCGGCTGGCGCAGGCTATCGAGGACCTGGGGCTGGAACTCCGGCAATTCGTCGAGAAAGAGGACGCCATGATGCGCGAGCGAAATCTCGCCTGGCCGCGCACGGGTCCCGCCGCCGACCAGCGCCGGCATGGAGGCGGAATGATGTGGGGCGCGAAAGGGACGCCGGTCGGTCAATTCGCCGCCAGCGATCTGCCCGGCCACCGAATGAATCATCGAGACTTCGAGCAATTCGCGCGGCGTGAGCGGCGGGAGGATCGACGGCAGCCTTGCGGCGAGCATCGACTTTCCGGCGCCCGGCGGGCCGCTCATGAGGAGATTATGGCCGCCGGCGGCGGCGATTTCGAGCGCCCGCTTGGCGCTCTCCTGCCCCTTGATGTCCGAAAGATCGGGTTGATCGACAGCGAGTTTGCGGACCGCCGGCTGCAGTCGGGCGAGGACTTGCGCGCCTTTGACATGGTTGACGAGCTGGATGAGCGAGCGCGGGGCGATCACCTCCATCTCGCTCGACGCCCAGGCGGCTTCCGGCCCGCATTCGCTGGGACAGATCAGACCCAATCCCCGCGCATTCGCCGCCACCGCCGCCGGCAGGACGCCCGCCGTCGGCGTCAACTCGCCGTCGAGAGCGAGTTCGCCGCGCACAACGAAACCTTCGAGCGCGTCCGAGGGGATGGCGCCGATGGCCGCCATGACGCCAAGGGCGATCGGCAGATCATAATGACTTCCTTCTTTCGGCATGTCGGCGGGAGCGAGATTGACGGTGATACGCTTTGCCGGCAGCGCCAGCCCCGAGGCGATCAAGGCGGCGCGCACCCTTTCGCGCGATTCGGCGACGGCCTTGTCGGCAAGGCCAACGACGTTGAAAACCACCGCGCCGCTCGAAATTTGCACTTGAACGTCGACGGGACGGGCCTCGACGCCTTCGAAAGCGACCGTCGCCACCCTCACCGCCATCTTCCGCCCCCAACAACTCTTTCGCCGAAATTGCGTTGCAAGCTTAACCGGCGCGCCACCGTGACGCAAGAACAATATGTGAACATTTGAGCGGCGAATAACTTAGATCGTAAATGGCAATTGCCACGACTCCGGTAGGGCGCAGATATTCGATTGGCGCCGGCGAAGCAAAACGCGCCCGGCGCCGGTCCGGGTAAAGAAGGAGATTGGAGATGCGATTGAGAACGGGTCTCGCGCTTATATTCGCCGCCGCTTTGGCCGCGCCCGCCCATGCGGCCATGCCGGTCGCGCCCGCTGAGACGGCGGCCGCGCCGATCGTTCAGGTCTATGGCGGTTGCGGCCCCTACGGCCATCGCGGCCCCTATGGCGGCTGCCGCTGGGGCGGACAATGGGGCGGCTATCGCTACGGCCGGCCCTGCCCGCCCGGCTTCCATCTCGGCCCTTATGGCCGCCGCTGCTGGCCGAACTGAAACCCGAAAACAAAGCCCGGGACGGGGATTTGTCTCGGGCTTTGCCGTCCGACGCCGTCAAGACATCGGCGTGGCGGGCTTAAATCCCATCCGCGGCGGCCTTGGCGCGCGACGCGGCGCTGGCTCAGCTATTAAAAGACCGCTCCACTCAAGGTCGCGACATGGCTGAATTCGCCAAACGCCATGGCGATGTTGAGCGTCTCGGCGGCCAATGCAATAGCGACGATTCCGAAAATTCCTGTCGCGATCACCGGTTTCATGGGCTTCTCCTCTTCGCGTTGATCAAAATTTAAGGCAGAGGCGCGCCGCGATTCTGTGCGCCGTCGCACACGGGCTGATCCGCAGGTCGATGGAGAGGCGATGTTTCGATACTGGGCGCATGATGCCGAAGGGCGCTCGAAAGCGCCGCCTAACGAAGCGCAGATATGAAGCGTCTAGCGCAGCCTAAGGACCGGCGCTGATGGCCTATCGCATACAGTCGATCGTGAGACTTTTGACGCTGATCGCGTCAACGCCGATAGCGCCGGCTGCGGCGCAGAACGCGCAGCTTCCGCGGCTCTACACCAATGAAATGTCGATCGAGGACGCGACGCGACGGGCAACGCTGGCCATTGACGATCCTCTTGCCGTATTCGCTTTCGTTCTCGGCGCGTTGCCGGACCGAGTCCGGACCTATCCGACGGAGAATTATTACTATTTCAGCTTCGTTCTGAATGGGACGCGCTATCTGGGCAATATTCGCCTTCCGGCGGCGGAGCGCGACAGCGGCAAGCTCCGCTTCGAATATTATCAGGAGACGAGCGCGGGATCGGGCCAAGGCAGCGCCTTTCACACGATTCTCGACTCTTCGCATGGCGTCGCGGTCGAGAAAGTCGCGCCCCTGACCTATCGCGTCACGCAAGGCTCAAAGAGCGTCATCTTCGCGCTCGAAGATTTGTCGGGCGTGCGACCGCCCGAAAGCGCGATCGGGCCGAATGAGGAATTCCTCGGTCCGATCATCGATGAGTCGGGCATGCGATTTTATCTCGTCTACAATTCAAGATTGAAGCTCTTTCATTATGTTCTCGACGAGAATTCCGCTGGCGCCGATGAACTGGTCCGCTCACGACGAAATGATCGGCTCTTCATCGGCCGACGAACCGGCTTTGCCTTCTATCGCGATCGACGTCTCGATCAGCGTATCCTGATCGGCGTGCGGGAAGAGGATTCCCGCCTCAACACATATTTCGACGGGCCGTTCGATCAATTGCCGGAGAACTTCATCAAGGGCGAAAGCCTGCGCGACGCGATCGTCGACTTTGATCCCAGCGTTAGCGGCGAGATCGATCGCTTCGGCAATTTCCTCGACGGCAGCGGCCGCTACCTCATCCATCCTTACATTCGCTATCGAACGCTAAACGACCTCTATGCTGTGCATAGATGCGCAAGCCGCAGCGAGCGCGCGGCGAAATACTATAAGTGCCTGGCGAGCAATGACGACGGGAGGGGCGGCGTTGTCGGCCGTCCCATCCGAGAAAAACGCGCGTTCCGTTTACGGCGCGAAACTAAAGAAATTGATTACCAGCACCGGCGCCACACGCGGCAGCGACGGCCGCTGTAATAGCCGTGCCAGCAGCGACGCCACCTACGGCACCACGCCTCCTGAACGATCGAAGAGGACGCTGTCAGATCGCGAATCCCCACGCCGCTCACCGGCGCGGCGGTAGCGGGCGAGGCGCCCAGAAACAGAGCGAAGAGCCCGACGGCCACGGACGTCGTGAGTAAAGCGCGCATTCCATTCTCCCTCTTTGCTGAATCGGGCCATGTTCTAACATCGCGTCGCCGCAGTTCGTGAACTCGGCCGAGGAAAGCCTCGATGCGATCCCACCGTACGGCCCAAAGCAACGGGTAAATGTAGATCGCTCCGCGACGATGAAAAGCCGCGCACGGCTAAAAAGCTCCCTTGCCGAGCAGAAAATCGATGCGCGACGACGCGCTGCCGGCGCCAGCGCTGCAACAGATCGCTCGCCATGCCGCGTGGAATCGCTGACGCCACAACTTGTTCAAACAATGTTCCGCCTCAAGCGGGTGGATTAGCGCTGTTCGGTCCTTTAGATTGAGCATGATGCGATCCAGACACGCCGCCTTGAACACGCACGAGGCATCGCAAACAGAGCGCGTCTCGCCCGAAAAATCTGTCCATGGCGCGGTCCGCCGCGCGCCCGGGACTGGGGCAGACTTCAGGCGTGAACAGGCGCGGCGACGCGTACTGGCGATCACGGCGCTGATCGTCGCCGGAGAGTCGGTCTTTCTGCTTCCGTTTGTTGTGGCGCGCGTCTTCCGTCCCACGCTCCTTGACGTCTTTCAGATAACCAATCTTCAGCTCGGCGCCGCCTATTCGGTTTATGGCGTCGTCGCGGTGGCCGCGTATTTTTTTGGCGGCCTGCTTGCTGATCGACTCCCCGCACGCGCAATGTTGGCGGTTGCATTGGCGTCCACCGCCGCCGGCGGTCTCGTCTTGATGACGCTGCCGTCTCCATCGACGCTGGCGCTCTTATATGGCTATTGGGCGATCACCACGATCGCCCTCTTCTGGGCGCCGTTGATTCGCGCCACCCGCGAATGGGGCCTCAACTTTTCTCAAAGTCGCGCGTTTGGACTGCTTGAGGGCGGCAGAGGCGCGCTGTCGGCGGTCATGGCGTCAATCATGGTCGTCTTGTTCGCGGCGCTGCTGCCCGAAGACAGCGAGACAGCCAGTCTCGCGCAGCGCACGGAGTCGTTGCGGCAGATTACTCTGCTCCTCACCGCGACGACCGGCGGAGCCGCTTTGCTGATCTTTCTGGCGCTGCCGGCGCGCAAGGCGCGGCGACAGGAAGCGATGTCGATCAGCGGAGTCGCCCGCGTGTTCGCCATGCCATCGGTCTGGCTCCAAGCAGCGATTATTCTTTGCGCCTATGTCGGCTTCAAAGCCATCGATGATTTTTCGCTTTATGCGAACCAGGTCATCGGACTGAATGAGGTCGACGCAGCGCGCATCGGCGTCGCATCGCTCTGGATTCGGCCGTTCGCCGCCATTGGCGTCGGCTATCTGGCCGAGCGAATTGGCGCGCCCGTCATGACCATCGCCTGTTTCACGCTGCTTGCGGCAGGGAGTTTCACGCTCGCCGCCGAGGCGCTTGACGCCGGCATGGCATTGGCGTTCGTCTCGGCGATCGTCGTCAGCGGAATTGGCATATTTGGGCTGCGCGGACTGTATTTCGCGATCATGCAAGACGGCCAAATTCCCCTGGAGCATACAGGGAGCGCGGTTGGCTTGGCGTCAGTCATCGGCTACGCGCCGGATATTTTCATGGGTCCGCTCATGGGCTATCTGCTCGACGAATGGCCCGGCGCCACAGGGCACGGCTATGTGTTCAAGGTCGTCGCTTGCTTCGCGATGCTGGGGCTCATCGCGAGCTATGTCTTCGCGCGGCTTGCCGATCAGATCAGGCTGCAAGCCCGATAGCGCGGCGTCGACGCTGCAGTGCCCCGCTGAACCAACTGCAGGCTTGGATTAGGCCTTAGCGGCGGCGCCGAAAGGCGAAGCACGCTGACATGAAGCGGTGCGGTAATGGGCTCGGGCTTTCGACCCCCACAAAGATGATCGTTCGCATTGCGTTGTAATTCCTAAGCGCTTTCGAGTTTAGCGAACAGGCTACGGCAGAGTTTCCACGCTGTGAGAAATCTTGAATCTGAAAGAGAGCGCGAGTCTAGACGGAACATCTACGCGAGCAAATGGTTATTCAATCGTGAAAGCCGGGCCCGGGCTCACTTTCTTGCGGCCGTCTCCAGATAAGGAGGAATCCATGAACTGGGACACGATCGAAGGCAACTGGAAGAAATTCAAAGGCAATGTGAAGGAGCAGTGGGGCAAGCTCACGGATGACGACATTGCGCGCATCAACGGCAACCGCGAGCAGCTTGAAGGCATGATCCAGGAACGCTACGGCGTGGCGAAGGACAAGGCCAAAGCGCAAGTCGAGGACTGGATCTCGCGGCATTAAAGCGCGCAGCGAAATAGAGGAATCCAGACTCTCGCATAGAGCGCGCGCTCAACTTTCCAAATCGATCACGTCATCCGCGTTTGGGCGATTCCGCCCGAGCGCAACGTGATCCGGTTGCTGCGCTTCTACGCCGGCGGGACAAGCTCGCCGGCGTTTCCTTTCGAAGTTGGCGGATCAGCGCATTCTTCCGAATTCCACAAAAGCGGAACAATTGGCGTCGCTTAAAGTTTAATCGTCGCGCCTTCGCGAAAGGAAGGGTTAACCATGAAAAAAGTCATTCGCCCATTTACCATCGAATATCGTTTGAAGCGCGGCAGGCTGCGATCGGTCCGAGGCGGCGAGTCGTCCGGATTTGCCGATCAACCGGCTGAACGCATCTTCCGGGGCAAAGACGCGCGTGATGACCTTTCCGTCTGGCAGGCTCTCTTCAAGCAGGAAGAACGCACGCCATGACAATCGCTTCACCGACGATCGATTCGAAAGATGACAAGGCGCTGCTTCGACGCTCATTGAGCGAGGCGCCGTCGGAGGATCTCAAAGTTGCGCTCGCAAAACTGAACTTTGACGATCGTCCGGAGAGAATGCGCCAAGCTGATCCGTGCGGCTACTTACTCCGCCGCTAGATTCAGCTTCTCCAAGAGCGCAAGCATGTCTTCCGGCAATGGCTCCGAAGCGACATCCGAGAATTGCCGCCGAAGCTGCTCGCCAAGCCGCATAATGGTTCGCTCCAGGTCGAGCTCCTCGCGCTGCGCTTGATTTCTTCTCATTGCCAGCTCTGTCCGGTTCGTGCAGGTTTCATGTGGCGACATGAGCAGCCCTCCACGTGGCTTATTGGAGCGCCGGTTCGAAAATCAGTTCCGACAATGCTTCAAATTTTTTAACAAACAGAAAAGCGTGGCTGCAAAAAGCTCTGTGGAGAACTCGCGCCAGCTCTCTCAAGCTTCAGGCTCGCCAGCCGCGCTCCGCGCAAGCAGTCACTCAAGCTGCTTGCGTCAGAGTACGACCGTTGGATCAGAGTCGGTTCTCATTTTCCCTTGGCGCGGAATTGGACCGGCACTTCGAATGTCAACCCTTCGTCGGCGATCACTGGCGGCGGCGGCGGCACCGGATCGGCGCGCTTCATCATCGCAAGCGCCGCATCGTCAAAAGCCGGATGTCCGGCCGAACGCTTGATGTTGCAGCTGACGACATGGCCACGCCTGTCGAGCGTGAACGAGACGCTCGCTTCAGCCGAGCGACGGCCGCCGCCGCTCGGATAGCGTTTGTGGCGGTTGAGATGCGAGATCAGAGCCTTTTGCCAAGTCACAATGACCGCATTCGCTTTGACGTCGACGCCTTGCGCCGGCGACACCGGCCTGTCGGAAATCTGCTCGGCGTCCGACTTGGGCGGCGCCGTGGCTTCTGAAGCCGCCGATTCAGCTGAAACCACCGGCTGCGCCTGAACCTTCTTTTCCTCTTCGACCGGTTTGTCCGGAGTGGTGTTGTGCGTGAGTTCGGCCTCTTCGGCTTCGGTTCGCGCGATCTGCTCCTCCTTCACCTCCTTCGCCTCGGAAGCGGCGGCGGAGGGCGCCGCTGCGGCCGCTTCGTCGGCGACCGGTCCCGGAGGCAGGTCGGCGGCCTCGACGTCGCGAGGCGCCGCCGGCTCGAGAGATATTTCGATCGCCGGCGCGCCGGAAGCTTCCTCGTCATCGCCCTGCAAGGTTAGGAAGGCGGCGACGGCTCCCGCGACGTGCAGAAGCAGGGCGAAAGCCACGGCGAGGCTCCAAAGCCTGCCGTTCGACTGCGGATTTTGGAGAGCGGCGGCGGCGCTCATTGCGCGCTGGGCTCCTTGCCGCCGGCGTCCAACGCGACGAGGGCGACGCGCAAATAGCCGCCGGCGCGCAGACTCTCCAACACCGCCATCATCTCGCCATAGGGCACGCTGGCGTCCGCTCGCAAAAAGATGCGTTTCGATTTGTCGTTAAGATGCGCATCAAGCGCCGAAACAAGATCCTTTCGCTTGACCGGCGTCTCGCCCAAGGCGAGCGCAAGATCGCTCTGAATCGTCACATAGACTGGCTTGTCCGGCTTTTCATGGGGCGCGGCGTTGGAGGCCGGCAGATCGACCGGAAGATCGACTGTGGCGAGGGGCGCCGCCACCATGAAGATGATGAGCAACACGAGCATCACGTCGATAAACGGCGTGACGTTGATCTCGTGGGTTTCTTCAAGGTCGCCTTTGAGATGAACGGCCATGAGCTACTCCGCCGCGTGAATCTTGCTGGAGGCGGCCGCATGTCCGGCGCGATCGAGATCGCGCGATACGATGCGAAGCAATTCGCCGGAAAGATTGGAAACGAGTTCGAGATAGGCGGACGCCTGCCGCGCGAGATGGTTGTAGATCAGCACGGCGGGGATCGCGGCGAACAGACCGACCGCCGTCGCCAGAAGCGCTTCGGCGATGCCCGGCGCGACGACAGCGAGATTTGTCGTCTGCGCTTTGGAAATGCCGATGAAGCTGTTCATGATGCCCCAGACCGTGCCGAAGAGACCGATGAACGGCGCCGTCGATCCGACGGAGGCCAGCAGTCCGGTGCCGCGTTTGATGGCGAGCGCCTGGGCGCGCTCGATTTCTCCATAACAGCCTGCGATACGCTCCTTGACGCCGGGCGCCGCGAGAATATCGGATGAAAGTTTCATTTCGCGAGTCGCTTCGGCGAGAAGCGACTGGGTGAGACGGTCGCCGCCTCCAAGCGCCAGCCGCGCCTCGGCGAGACCGCGGGCGTCGGACAGGCGGTTGATCGCCGTCAGCACACGGTCCCTCGCGCGCTTCAACTCGATCGATTTGGCTACGAGGATCGTCCATGTCGCCACTGAGGCCAGCAACAGACCGACCATCACGATTTTCACGACGATGTCGGCGTTGACGAACATTGTCCAGACGGAAAGATCGTGAGGCTTGTTGGCTGCGATCGCTGCGTCGAGCGCCGCATGCGATCCCTGCGCGGTCGCCCCGCTTTGCGCAAGCAGAAGCGCGGTCATCGAGATCGTGATAAATTGCAGAACATTTTTCATGCTTCGGCCCATGTGCGGATGAGATTGTGATAAACTCCGGAGAGTTTGACGCAGGCGGGATCGCCGGCGCCGAGTCGCGTGGTCAGCGACTGAATGGCTTGGTCAAGATCGAAGAGCAAAGCGCGCGCCACATTGTCTCGAATCATGCTCTGCAGCCAAAAAAACGACGCGACGCGTTCGCCGCGCGTAACGCCCCGGACGAGATGAAGGCTCGTCGACGGATACAGCACCAGATCGCCGGCAGGGAGTTTCACTTCCTGCTGTCCGACCCGATCCTCGATCACGAGTTCGCCGCCGTCATATTCTTCCGCTTCCGAAAGGAACAGCGTGCATGAGAGATCGGTGCGAATGCGGATAGGCGTTCCGGGAATGCCGCGGATCGCATTGTCGACATGCAATCCAAAATCATGACCGACGCCATAGCGATTAAAGAGCGGCGGGAAAATCCTGTGGGGCAGCGCCGCCGAGACGAACATCGGCGACTGCGCAAGCGCCTCGAGGACATGCTCGCCAAGTTCGCGCGCGACCTCGCCGCTCTGCGGCAATTGAAGATTGTTCTTCACCAAGGAAGACTGCGAGCCGGCGGTCGCGCGGCCGTCTTCCCACGGCGCCTTGTCCATCGCCGCGCGAAAAAAGGCGACCTGCTGTTTGGAAAGAACTTCTGGAATGCAAACAAGCATCAGCGCTATGCTTCTCCCCAATAGCGGATGAGATTGTGGTAGACGGTCACTAGCCTGCGCAAATCCGCATCATCTGCCCCGACGCGCGGCGCGAGCTCCTGTATCGACTCGTCCAGATCGCAAATGAAGCTGCGCGCCTCATCGGCGCGGATCATGCTTTGCAGCCACATAAATGAGGCGAGACGTAGGCCGCTCGTCACGGGCGTCACCATATGAAGACTGCCAGCCGAGTATACGATGAGATCGCCCGCCGGCGGCTTGAATCGCCTTGAACCGTAGATGTCTTCGACGATCAGTTCGCCGCCTTCATATTCATCGGGCTCGGAGAGCAGCAAGGTCGCCGCGAGATCGACTCGAATGCGCGCGCCAGTCACCGCGTCGCCGCGTATCGAATTGTCGACATGCGGATCGAAATGGTCGCCGACGCCGTAGCGATTGAAGAGCGGCGGATAAATGTGTAGCGGGACAGCCGCCGAAATAAAGGCAGGATTGGCAAGCAGCGACGAAAGCAGCCGCTTGCCGAGCGCCCGCGACAGTTCGGAATCAGGCGCAAGCTGCTGATTACGCTTCAGATCGCCGGCGTTCGCACCGGCTGTCGAGGCGCCGTCCTCCCACTTCGCCTGCGCCATCGCCTGGCGCAGAACGTCGATCTCCTTTCTCTCGAGCGCGCCTCTTATGTGAGCAAGCATTGATGCGACTCCTAGAACAGGACGCGCGTTTCAAGATAGACGGAGCGGCCGGGCGACATTTGCACGAAGGGCGCCGCCGTTTGGTAGAAGGCGTCATAGATCGTGCGGTCAAACAAATTGTTGACCGAGAATTTCATCGTGATGTTCTTTCCGATCTTAGCCTCCGTGAAAATGTCGAAGCGCCAGTATGACGGCAGCTCCGTCGGCACGTTCAAGACGGGATTGGCGACCGTCGGCGTCGGCCAGCCATAGGCGTTGATGACGGGAGCGCCATTGGCGACGAGATTGTTGCCGCCATAGATTTTCGAGCGATAGATCGACTGGCCGCCGATTTCGAGCACGTCCGGCGCAAGGCCGAGCAGTTCGCCCGCCTTATATTTCGAGAGCAGGCTGAAGGATTGATGCGCGATATTCGCGAGCGGCAGCCCGATGTTGGTGCGCGCATAGGAACTCGTCACTTGCGATTCCATCAGCACGATGCCGCCAAGTATCATCCACTTCTCCGTGATATTGCCTGCCGCCTCGAGATCGATGCCGTCGACGAAATAGGCCGCGTTACCGGTGGTCACGCGAGAATTCACTTCTCGTGCGCCGGTCACGTCCGTCCGGAAGAAAGCGGCGGTTGCAAGCAAATGCCGGTCAAACAATTCCCATTTCAGACCAACCTCCCCCGCCTTGTTCATTTGAGGAGGGAAAATCTGCACCGCCGTATTCAAGCCGCCATAATTGGCCGCGCCGCCGTCGAGCTCGGCGCCGACGGGCGTCGCCGAAGTCGCGTAAGCGGCATAGGCGCTGACATTGGGCAGCGGCTTGAAGACGACGCCGGCGTTCCAATTGAACAGGCCTGAATGACTCCGCGCGAATGTCGACAGATTCTCGGTGCGGCTCGTGATGTTGTAATCGTCAAAGCGCGCGCCGCCGTTAACGATCACGACGTCCTGATAATTCGCCGTCTCGATCACATAGCCGGATTTCGTGTCGACGGCGATCCGGGTCGGAACGGGATTGCGGTATGGCGTGGTCAAAAACGGCAGATAGGTACACGGCAGATAGAGGTTGCAGGTAATGCTGTTGCCAGTGGGAATTCCGTTCAATTCCGAAGACAGCCCCTGGTAATTGGTGCGCGTCACGCCTTCCCGCGCGAATTCGACGCCCGCGACAAGCGCATGTTTGACAGGACCCGTCTCGACTTTGAGCGTCGCCTCGGTCTGATCGTCGAGATTGTTCACCACTTGATAGCGGCTTTGCGCGTTAATCCTCACAGTGCCAGCAAAAAGGTTAGCGCCCTCCGCCAACGAACCGATATAGTCCAGAACCGACCGGCTCTGCCGGAAGCGACTGTCAAAGACGAGATTGTCATTGTAGCGATAATGCGCGGTGAAGGTGCCGAAATTCTGCAGCGCCACCTGGAAGTCGCGGTTGATCAAACCATACCAGTTATAGCGCGGAATGACGCCTTCGGGCATCGGCCTGTTCCACACCCGGTTGTAAGGAACGCCAAAGTCCGGCAGGCCGTTCTGATAGACATGCGTATATTCGCCGGTCAGCGTCAAATCCGGAAGGGGCTTGAACACCACCGAGCCGGCGACGCCGTCGCGGTAGTCGGTGACAAAGCTGCGTCCCGCCACATTCGAGTCATGGTAAAGCGCATTGACGCGCACCGCGAGGATAGGGCTGATCGCCTTGTTGACGTCGAGCGTTATCCGCCGCATGTGGTCGGAGAAGCCGCCGATCGCGGTAAGATTGGTGAAGTCGCGATCGGTCGCTTGTTTGGTGACGATGTTGATCGCGCCGCCGGCGGTGCCGCGCCCAGCGAATGTCGATCCAGGACCGCGCAGAATTTCGACCTGTTCGGTATAGAAGTTTTCGCGAATGCTGACGCCCGGATCGCGAACGCCGTCGACGAAAATGTCGTTGCGCACATCGAAGCCGCGAATGAAGAAGCGGTCGCCAAATGCGTTGCCGCCTTCGCCCGTGCCGAGCGTCACGCCCGCCGTGCTGCGGCCGATTTCGCGTAAGGTGAAGGCGTTCTTGTCGTCGAGCACTTCCTTGGTCAGCACAGTGATCGTGCGCGGCGTGTTGAGCACCGGCTCGGTGAATTTTGGCGAGGACAGGCGATCGACCTTATAGGGCGCAGCCGGATCAGCATAAGGATTGGCGTTCGGCGCCGTGGCAAGGATCGGCAGGCCGCCGTCGCCCGACCCCTGGCCGCCGCCGCCCGACGCGCCCGGCGCGCCGCGGCGTTGACCCGCAGCCTGGGAATTGGCGGTCGAGTGACGCGCCGGATGCGGCTGGGCGGCGGCGATTGGCTTGGGTTTCGCCGGCGCCATCGCCCGCGGCTTTTCGTGAGGCGCATCGATCTTGACAGGCGGTAGAGTGGTCGAAGCGGACTGCGCCAGAGCCGAAGCGCTCACGCTCGAAGCGAGCGCCGCGGCTACGCCCAGCGCCTTTACCGCGGTAAAATCCGCGCCGCGGCTACGCGAACGCGACTGATTCAGCATTCGTAGCGATATTGGAGATTTAACGTCGCTCATCGGGAACCGCCAGGGAGGTTTGTGCGTTGTCCTTTTTCGCGCTTTCGCGAAGTTTGACTGAAGCTAAATTTGGCGGTCGGCCCGGTCAATCAAAGAAACTCCTCAATGGAAGCATTTTAAACTGTATAGATTCAAATGCGTACAGTAATATTTTTGACAAATGTTGCCTTTCCGCCACAGATAGTTTGGAAACGTTTTAATTCCAAAGTATGGCGCTTGCTTCACGCAGATAATTTCAGCGGATTCATGCGCGAGAAAGCTCCGAAAATGCGAACCACAGTGCGGTGCGAGTTACGCGCGCCAATAGCGTTCTGCAAGACGACGCCGTGCGACGCAGGAGCGATCGACGGATTATTTCCGCTTGACGCCCGCCGACGCCGGCTGAGTTGCCGCCTAATTGGCATGCGCTTTGCTTCGTAAGTCAGTTGGTCAATCCTCAAGCTGAACTGCCATGAAGATCGGCGTAGAGAGGACGAAAGTCATAAAAAGCTGGCGAGTCTTCGTTGTCGACGACAATGAGATTCTTCGCGGAGCGGTTCAGTTCATGCTCCGCGACGGATATGAGACGCATGAAATGGTGAGCGCGACAGGCGCGCTGACCAAAGCGAAGCAAATGAAGCCGGACCTGTTGGTCCTTGCCGAGGGAGTCATACGCGTCAATGGCCCAGATCTGATTCAGGAGTTTCTGGCGCACATTCCCGAAGCGAAAATTCTCGTCGTCGTTGATCAGGTGTCGAGCGGCTTCGGCCAGATATGCATCGCCGCCGGCGCCCATGATTTCCTAGCGAAGCCGCTGCGGGCGGAACTCGTTCGCGAAAAAATCGACGCTCTGCTCAACGCCAAGAAAAAAGCGGTCGCAACTCCACTGAAAGCCGCGAACAGGAACGAGACCACGCCGCATTTGGGCAAAATGGCCCAAATGCAAATAAAGTGACCGATTCCTAAAGTATAGAGCGCACTTTAGGCGAAAGACCCGATTCCGCTTTTTCGGAAGCCGCGCTCGATCGCCGGAACAGGACGCAAACGAGGAGAAAACCATGGAGCCCGCCGCCATTCCGCCGATCAAGGACGGAGCCGAACGCGCCAAATTGGAGGTCGCGATCGACGATTGCGTGCGCCGCTTCTACGCCAAGGGCGCCAAGGACGCCTTGCTGGGACCGATCTTTTCGGCGATCGACGATCTGGATCAGCACATGGGAATTGTCGCGAATTTCTGGTCCAAATCCTTGCTTGGCACGGAGCGCTACCAAGGGCATCCATTCGGCGTTCACATCAATTTGCCGATCGAGCCAGCGCATTTTACCCGCTGGCTAGAACTCTTTACCGAAAGCGCCAATGAAACGCTGCCGAAGACGCAGGCCGAACAGGCGATCGCCAGAGCCGCACATATGACCCAATGTTTTCAGGCCGGGCTATTTCCTTTCGTCGGCGCAGACGGAAAGCCATCGCGCGTTCCTGCGCAGTAGCGCATCTTCCACCGCAGCGGATACCGGTTCACAGTGGCCGATTCACGCCGGCGTCCCGCCCTCTTTCCCGCATAGGCGGCCGGTGGGTTGGCGTGGGCCGCTGGCGCGGCTATGAAGAGACGCAAACATCGATTGAGCCTTGGCAGACGATCGCGAGAGACGCTGCGCGCTGGGAGAACAGATTATGGAGTCGGTCGAGGAGTTTCTCGCCTACGCCATCAGATTGGAGCAGGACGCCGCAGAGCGGTTCGGACAGCTTGCCGATGCGATGGAGTCCTCAGGTAACCGGGAAGTCGGCAAGCTATTTCGTCAGCTGGCGGATTATTCGCGACTGCATCTCGACGATGCCCGTGCGCGCGCCGGATTTAGAAAAATGCCCGAAAAAGCGCCCACAGATTTTGTCTGGCCCGACATTGAAAGCCCGGAAACCGCGGCGATCTGGGCCGCTGACCCCTTCCTGGGACGCGGACAGGCTCTGGAGATCGCGCTGGAGGCCGAACGCGCCGGCTTCGATTATTACAAGCATGTGCTTGAGACGACACAGGATCCAGAGATCAAAACGCTCGCCAAGGAATTCGTCCAGGAAGAGCGGGCCCATGTCGCCGAACTACAAAAATGGATCGCGGCGCACCGCAACGGACTGAAAGCGCCGGCTGAATAGCGGACGCTCCCGTAACATCGGGACAGTGAAAAAACTCGAGACGGGAGTTTAATCGCCGCGAGCCGCGCCGCCCTTTCTCAGCAGTCCCCCGCGTCGATTGAAACGTCGGCGATTATCTTGCCCTCATTGTCTTTGAGAGAATATCTGATGATGGCGCCGCTCGCGCGGCGCTCCGGCATCGTTAGACAAACGCGCTCCTGCAGCTGCGTCTTCAACTGGGCGAGCTTCTCGGGGTTGGCGACCAGAGTCCGGGCCGCTTCGTCATCGACGATCGTATAGTTGTAATTGAAGGCGTTGCCCGGACCTGCCGTCGTATTGTCCAGGCGAACGCCCTCGCTGACCATTTCGGGAAGGGTCGCGTTCACCTCGGCCGCTTCGCGCTCCAAGGTCAGCGAGAGGGGTTCGGGGTCTTCATCCAGGGAAAGAACCTCGCGCGTGTGCCTCGCCAGAAGGAAAGCCGCCGCCACGACGGCGATCACTACGGCCGCTTCGAAGGCCCCTATCCAAGATTTTGCGTCCGTCTCGTCCGTCACGGCATGCCTCGCTTTGAAACCGCGGCGATTTTGTCTCGCCGAACCTCGTTTCGCAAGGCGGCCCGAGTCAGTGCACTTTGAACTCCCCGTCAAGGAGCTTCATCTCAGCAGGCGTGATGAGGCTTGAATGCGCGACGATGACCGAATGAAGCGGGCCATCGAGACTGCGCATCCAGAACCTGAGAAATTTGCGCAGCTCGGGAAAGTCCGGATGAAGGTCATATTCCTGCCAGACATATGATTGGATGATCTTTGGATAATCCGGCAGACGATAAAGGATATTTGCCGTCGTCAGGCCGTAGCCTTCGAGCTGCAGACGGAAGCCGCTGGACGCCATTGCCTACTCCTCGGCGGTGCAATTCTCTCCAGATTAGGAGCAAATTTTCCGAGGGCAAGCGCTCTAAACGGCAGGAGGCGTTCAAAAACAATATGCTAGCAGCAAATAAGCCCGAGCGCCACAATCTGCGCGCCCGGCGCCGCAACGACCGCCGCCGCCGCCGTACAAACTGGCTCGAAACAGATCGAAATGTCCGACAAGCAATGATGGCCTGGCGACCGCGCCGCCTGGCTGATGGTTCGCGCACAACCGCGCCCGATTTGGGCCGGAACGGTCCAAATTCAGAAAAGGAGCTCGATCTTAAAAGTTGAGAGCGCGCTCTCGCGGCGCGCTCCAGTGTCTGCCGCCGAAAGAATACAGCCGATCAGAACTCGGCCGACTCATAGCTGGTGATTTCCATGCCGACGCAGATTTCGACGAGAGTGGGTTGCGACCAAGCCATGGCGTTGCTCCTCCAGAGTCGTTTCCGCCCTGACGGCGGCTTCAATCGACAATAATGAGGGGCGCGCAATTTTTCATCTTGAAACTTGCGTCAATCTCCCTGCCGAAATTTCCCGACTGGCGTGAGCGATGGGACGACTTCGCCGGATCATTCGCCGTCATCGCGCAAGGGAAGCGACACAATGATCCTCGTGCCGCCGGACTGCGGTCTTTCAATCCGTTGCGCGCCGCCCAGCGCGCGAACGCGTTCATTCATGCCGAGCAGTCCCATGCCGGGCGCAATGCCTTCCGAAAGGCCGATCCCATTGTCCTCGATGGCGACTTTGAGGTGCGGCGGCGCGTTCCCTTCGGGATCATCAAATTCGGCAGGCGCGTCCAATCCGAATTCCAGAATGACTTCGCCCCTGCTCGCGCCGGAGTGGCGAAAAATATTGGTCACCGCCTCCTGTACGACGCGATAGGCGGCGAGCGCCGTTTCCTCGTCGAGCGCAGAAAGATCATGACGGACGACGAGCCGCAAATCGACCTCGGGATGGGTCTGCGCCCAGGAGGCGAAGAGCGATCGAAGCGCCGGCTCCAGACCAAGCTCTTCGAGACCCTTCGGCCGCAGCCGGTCGAGAAGACTCCTGAAAAGCGACTGAAGCGATTCGCTCGCCCTGTCGATCGCCGAACTCATCCGGCGCAAGCGGTCGATGTCGGGCGATGGATGCGACACAAGCTCCTGCAAAGTCGCAGATGTGGCGCGAATCGAAAACAGGCAGGGACCAGCCTCGTCATGCAGGTCGCGGGCAATATCCTTGCGTTCCGCCTCCTGCACCTGAATGAGCCTGTCGACGAGTTCGCGGTTTTCCTGCTTGACGCGATCGAGCGTCGCGCCGAGCGAATTCAGCGCAGCCGCGATCGATCTGAATTCGGTCGCGCCGCCAAGCGACAGGCGAACGCCGCTCTTGCCGGCCTCCAACCGCGCGAGGCCGGACTTCAGGGCGTCGAAGGGCGCAAGCGAGTGACGCAGAAACAAAAGCACGAGCGTCAAAAAGATGGTGGTGACCGCTAGGCTGATGGCCGCCAGCCATAACATGTCCGACCAGATTTCTCCGAGTTCGTCGAATGGGTTGGAGATCACCACGATGTTGCTATAGGCGCGCCCGCTGACGATCACGGGAATTGTCATGACCCGCGGCGCGGCGCCGGCGAGTTTCACAAACCATTCCGGAACGCCGCGATCGGAATGGCGGATTTTCTCCAGCCAATCGGCAGGCGGCGGTTCATTGGCCGCGAGGATCTCAACATCCGCATGGCGAAGATTGCCGAGCGACGCATAAAGTCGCTTCAGCGCCGGCGCCGGATCTTCATTCTCGGGAAGATTTGCTATCGTCGCCAAGACAACTTCCCGCATCAATCTAAGATTGCTTCCCGCTTCCGCGCGCACGCGCGGCCCAGCGTGAAGAAACTGAATCGCTAGATTGATGAACAGCGTCGCGACAAGCACGATGCCGATCAACCGCCCCAGCCTGGCTTTAAGCGAAAAACCGCGCATGATGAGCGCCCTCGTCCGACGTCCCGTGCTTTAGCATTGACGATCACTGGCGATCGATTGACAAGACGAGCGGTTCCCACAACATGGGTTTTGTCTCTCATACAAGCGAAAAAACAATGCGCGTTCTCATCGTCGACGACCACCCCATGGTGATCGAGGGCTGCCGCGGCATGCTTTCGGCACAAAACGACATCGAAGTGCTCGAGGCCCATAACGCCGACGAAGCGCTCGAAGGCTATGGTTCGGCGGCGCCCGACGTTGTCGTGCTCGACATCAATCTGCCCGGCGTCTCGGGTTTCGAACTGCTGCGCCGGATCTTAAAGCGAGACGCGAACGCCAAAATCATCGTCTTCACCATGAACGACGATCCGGTTTTTGCGGCGCGCGCCATAGAGGGCGGGGCGAGGGGTTACGTCGCCAAGAACGAGGACCCGCGCGTCTTTATCAAGGCGATCCGCGCAGTGGCGGAGGGCGAGCGCTATCTCTCGAACGCCTTCGCGCTGAAACTCGCCTTCGCCGATCAGAGCCGCGCCAGCAATCCGCTCGACGCCCTCAATGGTCGGGAAATCGAAATCCTGCGCAATCTCGCCGACGGCAAGGACATGACCGAAATCGCGCATATTCTGAAAGTCTCCTACAAGACTGTCGCGAATAATTGCATTTTGCTGAAACGCAAGCTCGGCGCGCGCTCGAAGGCGGATCTGCTGCGCATCGCCGTCGAAAACAGGGTGGCGATGAAGCTTGTTTAGCCGCGCGATGTGAATCGCCTTGGCGTTTTGTAACGCGAAACAAGCATCATCACTGCGGCTATTTTCCTTCGACCTTTTTCTTTAAGCTTTGTAGACCGTCGTGCAAGAAGTTCGACATCGCCACGCGCGCCGCGTCGTCATTGAGGTTTTCGGGAGGCTCATTGCTTGTATCGCCGCGATAGAGACGGCCGCGCCATTTCACCAGGCTCCCGCCCGCCGGCGCAGGCTCGATCGTGAACGTCAGCGTGTATGAACTTACCGGCATCGCGTCGAGATTGGGGTCGGACATGCGCCAGGAGAGTTTGAACGCTCCTGGATCATATTCGTCTAGCCCTTCTTTGAGAACGCCGCCTTTCTTGAAGGCGATCTCGCGTTCCGCGCCTGCGGCGTCCCCACCCGTCGCCTTCACCGACTGAATGTCGGGATGCCAGTTTGCGAGACCGTCGAACTTGCCCGCGACCGCCCACACGGCTTTGGGGTCGGCGGCGATGACGATCGATTCATCGACCTTGATCGGCGTCGGCCCATGTGCGAGCGCGGGCGCGCACATCAAAAGAGCGAAGAGCAACAGCAGTTTTTTCATTTGGATCTCCCTGGTCGCGGTTGGCTGTTGATGAGCACGGCTTGCCGCAGTCGAACCAAAGCCCGGGCGAGCCAAGGTCCGGCGGCGGCAAAAAAGATGAAGAGCGCAGCCGCTGAGCCGAAGAACGGACGCAAATCGAAAGCGCCTTCGCGAGACCGGGCGGAGGCGACGGCGGCATAGTCCGACCACAGCCTCTTTCCGTCCTCGAGATGCGCGTAGGCGAGACCCGTTTTTTCGGCGAGCGACCGCAAATAGTCTTCCCTTACGGAAGACAGATGCTCGACGCCAACCGCCACAGCGGCGCCGAAAGGGGCGTTACGCGCATTGTAGCCTTCGCGCCGCTCAGCGCCTTCCGGCGGCAAGCCGAAGCGACTCTCATGCGGAACATCGTCGACGCCGAGAAATCCAATCTCGCGACCCCTGTCGTCAAATTTCGGAATGGGAGAAAGCTCATAGCCGCCGACACCGACGACGAGGCCGCGCACCTCGCCGGCGCGCCCCTCAAATGTCGGCGCGCCACGCGCCGGGAGCGGCGGCGCCTCCTGACCATCGGTGAAAAAAAGAAGATCGCTCTTCAATTGCCGCGCCAAATCGATGGCGCCAAACAGGCCCGCAGACACGCGGCTGTCGCCTTCCCAGGCCATGCGCCAATCGAGCGCCTCGATCGAGGCTTCGAGAGGCGCGAAATCGACGCAAACGTCGATCGGCTCGAACAGCAGAAATGTCTTGCGTTCACTGAAAATCCCCAGACTGAGATGCGATGTGCAGGGGGCTTCGACAAGCATGGCGCGAAGCGCCGCCTTTACGGCGTCGAGGCGGCTGACCGGCAGGCCGGACGCCGCATAGTCACGAACGTTCATACTGCCGGTGATGTCGACGACGGCAAGCAAATCGAAAGACGGTCGTCGAATCGTGATCTTCAACGCAACCAAGGCGGCGATGAGCGATAGAATCGCCAGCACCAGCATGATGAGCCGCGGATCGCGCAGGTCCGGGCGCATCACGGCAGGCCCTTCGGCTTGCCGGGAATATCGGTCCAGAGTTTTTTGGGATCGGCGCTGAGTTCGTCGCCGCTCTTTCTTTCGTAATCCGGAAAGTCTCGGACAAGCCGCGCGGCGACGTCCAGATTATATTTGGCGTCCCAATAGTCCGGCGCGAGCTGCAGCGCACGGCGATATTCGCGCTTGGCGAGGTTGACGAAAGGATTGGCTGCATCGACTTCGGAGCGCTCGATGAGGCCGAACGCCTTGCGCAGCAGCGCGTTCGCCAGGAGATAATGTCCGCGCGCGCGCATGTCGACATTTGCGCTCCGATCAAGCGCCTCCACTAATGCGCGCGCACGATCGATTTCGCCTCGCTTCGCTAGAAAGGCGATGCGGGCAAGAAGCGTCTCGGATCTGGCGTTCGTATCGACGGCGATATCGCGACCCTGGTCCAGCGCCTCGATGGCGTTGTTGGCGTCAATGGCGCCGCGCCAGTCGACGAGCGACACAATCGTCGCCATGACAAGCGCGACGCAGAGCGCAACAAGAAGCGATGACCGAGTTTCACGCCAAAGGGCTGCGGCGCGAGTTAAAGGAAACGTCATCGCGCGCCGCCTTCGCCGCCCAAACCGACTTCGGCGAACTTCGCCACGACGAGCAGCGCTGTGGCGGCAAGCGCCAGCGCGAAAGCTGATGCGCTCAAATCCGTACGGGGCATTTTCTCGACGTAGCGCACGGGATTACGTTCGAGCCGGTCAATCTGTTTAAGCGCCTTCTCCGTCTCTTCGGCGCTTTCCACTTCGAAGGCGCGGTAAGGAACGCCGAGTGACCGAAAGAAGAGATCGAGATGGCGTTCCGGCGCGGCCTGCGGGGACTCGTCGTCGCCGTCCGGCTGGCCATAGATGCCTGTGCTGCCTTCGGCGCGCAGGAACAGCCAGTAAAGACTGACATTGGTCTTGTGAAACTCGGCCTTCAGATCGTCACGCAGTTTCGGATCGATGACGCCAGCGCCGTCGGATAGGAGCAGGATGACGCGCGAGAGATCCGCTTCGCTGGTTTTGAACATCGAAAGCGCCATCGCAAGACCGCTGGCGATATTGGTATAGTCGAGACCGGGACGATCAATCGCGTCGATCGCGGCTTTCGTGGCGTCGAGATGATCGGAGATCGGCGTCACCAGCATCGGCGCGGTCGAAAATACAGCGACGCCGACGAGATCGTGAGGACGCGCCTCGACGAAGCGTTTGAGAATGCGCTTCGCCGCCGAAGCCTTCGACTCTTCGCCTCCAGACGGCGTTCGCCCGGCGAAGGTCTCGTTCATGCTGCCGCTGCGGTCGATCAGCATGACGATTTGCGCGCCTTCGGCGAAGCGCTCAATTTCCGCGCCGGCAATATGGGGACCAGCAGCGCCGAAGAGGCTGGCGCCGATTCCGATGACGCCGCTCAGTTTCAGGATATTGCCGACAAGAGCGGAAAGACTGTCGACGGGAGCCGAGAGGAGCGAGGGTATGGCCGTGTCGCGCAGAATGGATCGCAGAAACGGAATCAACGCCAGCGGCGCCAGAAACAGCGCCTCAATGTGATCGAAACCGAGCGCGCTCATCCTGAGCGCTCCTGCTTCGCGAGCGCCGTCACGAATTGCGCAAGCTGCTCCCTGTGGAAATCGTCACTCGCTTCCCCTCCGCTGAAGAAGCGCCGTTTCGAGGCAGCGAAAAACCGCTCGAAATCGATTTGCAGCGGCCGGAATTCCGGACGCCTGCGCAGAAAATCAGCAAGATCGGACGACAGCAAAGTTGCGCCATAGGCCGTATCGAGCGCGCGATGCGCCGACTGGATCGCTGCGTCCAATTCTCTGTCGTCGGACCCGTGGAGCCGGTTTGAAATATCGTTGGCAAGCGCCGAAAAAATGCGCGCTCTGCGCCGCTGAAATGGCGGCCACGCGCGATCACGTGCGACGAGAGCGAAAACCAACAAGGCGGCGACGCCGGCGCCAATCGCAAGATGTCGCGGAAGAGCTTCGTCGACAAAAGGCGTTGAACCGTCCGAACGCATATAGTCGACTGCCTCTTCCTGCTTCTGGGGCGTAATCTCGCGCAAAGGCGAGACGCCGACACGCCACGCGGGAACCTTCGCCACCTCCGCGCCCGCCGCTGTTGAAAATGCGAGGTCGAAACCGGGAATCTCAATTTCCCGCGCATCGAGCGCGACATAGAAATTCTGATAGGTGAGATCGAGACGCCACAAGCGGGCGCCGTTTTCAACGGTTTCGCGAAGCCGCGCCTCCCGGAGATCGAGTGAACCGGTCAGCGGTCCGGGCTTCGGCAAGGAGGCGTGCGAAAGCGCGGCGTTCTCGGGACCCGTGACATCGACGCGCGCCTGGATGAGATCGCCGACGAAATAGCCGAACGGGCGCGCCGGGCGGATGCTTACCGTCAGCTGCTGTGCGGCGGCGGGATGCATTGCGATAAGCGCGAGGATGAGACAGGCAATGCGCATCTCGCGCCTCACGCCGCCGTCAGCCGAATGCTGAGATCGACGGGATCGAAATTGTCCTCAACATAGATCGGCACGCGACTGCGCAGCGATGAGAGACGGACAAGGATTTGCCGACGCGCCAACTCCGCCACCATCCAGCGCCGCTGCAGCGCGGGCCTCATCAACAGAGTTTGTCGGCGGCCGCTCTCGCTGTCGCGAAGCGCCAACACCCCCCATTTCGGCGGCACCGACTCGACTGAGTCGACCAGAACGATCGGCGCGACATCATGCAGCGCAAGCGCATCGAACGCCTGTTCGATCAGGCGCCCGGGCCAGCGGAAGTCGGAAATGAGAATTACCAGCTTGCGCATAGCGCCGAGCGCCTCCGCGGCGGCGAGCACGCCTTTCGCGTTCGAGCCGCGGGGCGTTTCGGCGCCAAGCCTTTCGACGGCGGCGAGCGCCGCTCTCCTCGAACGTGTCGCTGGGACTGCCAGCCGGTCGATCAAATCATCCTCATAAGGAAGCAGACCAAAACGATCGCCGATTCGCGTCGCCGAATAGGCGAGAGCGGCGCAAAGACCGATGGCGACGCGAAACCTGTCGGCCGCGCCGACGAAGCTCATCGACGCCGAGAGGTCCACGAGCGCATAAACGTCGATCGCCGCTCTTTGTTCGAAGCGGCGCACATAGGTCTCGCCGAACGGATCGCGCAGAGTCGCGCGAACGTCGATGCGACGGGCGTCCGGATAGCGCATGAAAGGCGCCTGGTCCCGAAACACTCCAAAGCCGCCGACTTCGCTTGAGCTGTGCACGCCGGCGCGATTATCGGCGAAACATCCGCGTGGCCGATAGAGGAGATCGACGATCCCGTTCATGGAACCGGCGTCGCATCGAAAGCCGCTCGACATAGTCGCTTGACGATATCGTCGCCGCGCAGCGCGTGAATCGGATCGACGAAAATGCGGTGCGCCATCACTTCGATGAACACATCGCGTACGTCTTCCGGAACAAGATAATCACGTCCCTCGAGCCAGGCGTTCACGCGCGCCGTGCGCGCCAGCGCCGCGACAGCGCGCGGACTCGCGCCGCCTTTGAGGAGATTGCCGACGTCGACGTCGGGCAGCGATATGCCCAGGGAAGCTGGCTTGACCAGGGCCTGCCAGAGATTGAGCACATAGCGTTCGAGCGCCCCGCTCGATTTCACATGCGTCTGGATCGCGCGCGCAATTTCAGGAATCACGCGATAGTCGAATGAGCCGGCCGTCACGCGTTCGATAAGGGTTTCCGTGTCATGGAAGGCCGGATCGAAGACGAGCCTTC